>JBAVVE010000001.1:0-8766 GCA_049697135.1 Bathyarchaeia archaeon
AGTAGTTGAGGATCTCGCATGTGCGGTTGTTCGCCTCGGCGAGTTCGTTGTAGATGTGCCATTTGACTTGTCGCATGGCGTCCTGTTTGCGGAAACTTGACGTGTAAGGTTCGCCTGCTTCCTGGTATCATCTCTCCTTAGCGGTTTCTCCTCCATTCTCCTGCCAGTAGCGGTTGTGGCGGTCAAGTTCTTTCTTCGCATCTTGGGCTCGATGGATCACGCAGCTCCAGCAGACCGCTTTGCCATAGGTTGGGTCTTCAAGTTTTTCCATGAGCGCGGCATAGTCGCGTAGATAATCGTCGGGCACAGTCTTTCCGTAGATTATGAGGATGGAGTATCTGTCAGGTAGCTTCGACCAGTCTCCCCATTTCCATTCGTCCGCCTTGACGACGCGTCTTCCATGGAATTTCCAGATGCGCGGTTGTTTCTCAATTGTTCGTTTGAGTCTATGAACCTCCCGTTTAATCTCGTCGATCCTCATTTGCGTCCGAATCCTTATCCTCGCTCAGTTTCGCAAGTGTGAGCTGTTTCAGCTCGTTGATCTGCTGTTTCAGCGCGTCGATCTCCACGTCGCGTAGGATCGCGTTGCATGCCTGCCCAGCACCGATGGCGATTCTTGACCACTTGATTCGATCCGGCGCGGGCGTCTTGGAGCTCGTTACTCGCTGCATGGCGATCTCCATTATCTCGCGTAACCGTTGTAGTAGTCACTGACGCGTTTGCTCCTCAGCCGCCGGTGTTGGGCCGCTCGTATCTTCGCTTGTCGGTGGCGTGCTCAACCGACTGGTCGCCTCACCTGTCTCCTCCGTGAGTCTCGATCCCTGCTCGCTTTCGCTTCGTCAAGTCGGCCGAGGATTGAGTCACAGATCGTCGTCACCATCCGCTCGTCTTCCAACTCGTGCGTGAACCCCGCCCGTGTGGCAACAGTCTCACTAGCGACTGCGTCAGTGAATCGACGTGGAACCACGCGCTTTGACCATTTCCCGCGACGCTTCACGGGACCTTCACGTCGTCGAGCTTTGCGCTTCACGACTGTCACATCATGTCGAGCCTCACCGCGCCCCCGATTTCAGGATTAGAGGTCACCGAAAGTAACTGCACGCTCAACCGCGCCTAATCCCCGCCCAGCAGGCCCTCGAATTTTTTTCCACGAATACCCCCGAACATGCCACAATCGCGCGAACGCGCCACAAAACACGCCCATCCAGACGGCGTAGCTCCCAGTCTTCCGCCCCGAACAACTCCCCTCACATCGAGAGCCTGCCCCTGGTCGGATGAGAGTAACAAGATGGCCCGTTCGTTGTCTATCCAGCCCTAGGATGAGCAGGCTGCTCACGAAGCTGGAACTTTACCGCTACGTTGTCAGGCGACGGGAGGGAACCGACAAACTCGCCAGCCTACGGAGGACCTGAGAACCTAGGCGGAGGAGATAATCTTATTATTCTGGTCTATCCGGATATTCTTGATGACCTTGGCAACGATCCTCGTTAAGAATCTGCCCGACGGCCTCCTGAGGGAGCTCAAGAGGCTGAAGGCCGAGCTAGGGTGTAGAACATGGGCGGAACTTCTAGCCAAGCTTGTCGAGTCCGAGAGGACGATCTCGTTCGGCGAAGAGAAACTGAACGAGATAAGAACTGGGGTACAGGAGTTCCTGAAGCTTCGAAGCGTTGTCTCAGACAGATGGACAGGTCATCCCGACGTGCTTGAGGAAACAAGAAGGTCGAGGGCCCATCACACAGCATAGTCGTACCTTGACCCTAGATTCCAACGTCATGATAGCCGCTTTGAAAGAGGATGAATCTCACAGCGACCGATGCGCAGAGATAATCAGCAAGGTTCCGGGCCAGTTCATCTTGTCAGAGCCCAGTATCGTCTACCAAGAAGTTTGCGGAACACTGGCAAGAAGGGTTGGAGCAGAAGTAGCCGACAACGCAAAGAGCCAGCTTGACCTAATCATCGATCCAAGCCTCCTCGCTAATTGTAACAAAGCTTTCTGCGTCTCGGCGTACCCTCTCTGCTCTGAATATGGCATCCATGCCATAGATGCGATGTATCTCAAGACGGCGTTAGACAATCGCGCAATCTTGGTGTCATTGGACAAAGAGGACTTCATAGACAAAGTGGACTCCAAGAGACCGAGTATTGAATCATATCACGTCTCCCAATTTCCATTCTGAGCGCAATAACACGGCGACCGCAGCAGTGGCGAGTCTTGGAAGTGCCTTCTAGGTGACCGCACTTGCCGGAAGCGTTTGCTCTTGTTGGCGCTTCCCTATCAGAAAGGAGACCTCGTTGACGCTCTCGTTCAGCGTCCTAACTAAGGGGTGGCTCCTATCTATCCGGTACATGATTGCCCTACCTATCTTCCTCGAAACCTTCACGACTCCCAGCTCTTCTAGGTCTTTGAAGTTCTTGTAGACTGTTTGCTTGCTCATCCCTAGCTCTCTGGCCAACTCCTCCTTAGCGAAGTCGAAGTATGGGTTGGTTAGGAAGATGTCTATTATCCGCAGTTTCGGGGAGTAACCAAAAGCCTTGAGCAGAAGCGAGTCTCCAGCATCCTTGTACCTTGGTTGTTGATCCATTTCTATCCTCAATGGTGATTCGATGGCAAAGTACTTATTTCTTTACCTCTAACGTTCCATGACTGTACGATGATGCTTAGCGACGATCAGATCAGAGTGGCCATACTCGAGTTCCTGATTAAGAAGGGCAGATGGGGGGCTCACTACTTTCCCTTGGACACGCTTGTGAACTGGATGGGCAGGAAAGTCGAGCGCAACGGTAAGAGGGTCAGGACATGCTTGAAAGCGCTGGCTAGGGAAGGTTACCTGCTGATCCACAAGAGGGGAGAGACTGCCTCTCTGAATCCAACAATGGCCGAGAAGATAAGAGAACTGATCAATCGATGGTCCCCGTCTGCCTGAACAAGACCTTGATGGATTTCGTCAGGGCTTTGTCTCTGAGAACTTCTTCTGTTTCCAAGAGCTCTTCAAGAATATCCCGTGTTTCTGATACCAGCTTCCTCTCCCGTGCGGAGAGCATGGATCTAGCCAACTTTCGGCTCCCCACCGTTCCTTTGTTAATTGACTATCTTGGGACGGCGTGAGAGCCTCGGGTAGGTTGCCAACATTCACGTTGGAACCCCGCATCATACTTTCACGTGTCTCTGATCGTTTTTAGTTCAAGTCCAAGAGCATAAGGGGGAAGCGGCATGAAGTTCACGGTTCCCGGTTTCGTCAGCGGCACCCATCCGGAGGTGGAGAGCCTCATCTTTGCCTTTGAGAATGCTCGACGCCGCGCCTACATGATGAAGCAAAAGGGCATGGACAGGCTCGCAATTCTTCGACAGCTGACCCGTGAAATTCGCATACCTGCCCGCTATGTCAGCGCCGCCTACGACACGATCAAAATGTTGCCGCCACATGTGACCTTCGGCGGCAAGAGGGCTCAGCAGCTCAGACAGCGGGGCAAACGGACCGCTGAGGAATATCGCCGATGCAGGAACAGGATTCTGGCCTGCAAGGGAGAACATGCGCAGAAGGGGAACCTGTGCCTCAGAATTGTAGACGGACACGTGCTCAGAGTGAACGTTGGCCCTGCCAAATGGGTTAAGCTGCCTATCCAGATTCCGAAGAAGTATCGTCCGCTGCTCAGGAACTGTGGCGCATGTACGGTTCTGCTGAGGCGGCGGCTTGACATGCGCGGCTACGATGCTAGAATCACGGTTGACATCGAAGAGCCTGAAGTGAAGCCTGCGAAGAGAATTATGGCGTTGGACGTCAACAGTGGCCACGTGGACTTCGCAGTCGTTGACAAGGCCAGTCTTCAGCCCGTAGTCTTCGGTAAGGTTGACTGCCACGAGCTCCTAGATGCAAACAAGGACAAGAAGCGAATACTCCTGCACCGGCTTGTGAACAAGGTCGCTAACATTGCCAAGCACCATCAGGCAGAAGTCGTGGCAGGCAAACTGCACTCTAACTACACGAATCATCGGCACCGATTCAATCGCCGAATCCAAGGCATGAACCAGTACGCGATGCGTCAGATAATGGCGTACAAGCTTCCGCTGAAAGGATGCGTATTCACTGAGCTCTCTGAGAACAATACGACCACGCTGGGAAGAAAGCTGTCAAAGTCCATTGGGTTGGATGTGCATAAGGCGGCCGCGTATGCCTTCGCCGTGAAGGCCACTGACTATCCGCGTTTCCAGTCACTTCTCCGTGATGTGACGTTCCTCCACGAGTTCTGTGCATATGAGGAAGATGGAATCCCGAGCATGAGACAGGTTGGAGGAAGCGAACATACCGTTCCACATCAGGCGTTGACGCGGCTGATGTGCAATGAACTAGGCATCCCGTTGAGGCCTAGGGAGGCTACGCCCAATCAAGGTACGGGCGACTGGCCACATCGGCCAGCACAAACCAGCATCCTACAAGTGAAAGTATGATGCGGGGTTCCTTGTGGGCTGAGGTTAAGGTTAGCTTCTTTCCTTTAGGAGGCAGGTCTCTGATCTCTGCCCGCTCAGGAGTAGTTCAATTCCGTCCAGCGCTCGCATGCCGATCAAGGATTTTCCCACACCATATTTTGGAGTATCTACCAGGATTTCCGTCTCATCGGCGAGTGGCAGTTTCAGGAGGGCGCGTGCGGTACGCATGGGAACGGGGCCTATGAGGGTTCGGTAGATGCGCGATTCAGATTCCGGAAGCTCGGCCCTCTCGAAGTAGCTGAAGGCTTCTCGAGATAGTAGCATTGCTCCAGCGACCTCCGTGTCGATCGGCATCGGTTGTTCATGGACTACGCGTTGTCCATCTAGGGTGCTGAGGGTTACGGGCACCGTCGGACGATTTCCGTCCAGATTGGACCAGCAGTCTAGAGATTCAAAGAGCCGCCTAGCCACTCCAATTCCTCCCTCTTGTCCTTGCCTATCGCAGTGACAATGGCATGTCGGGCTTCGGGAGCTTTCAGCCTAAGGTCCGTCGCAGCGGAACGCGGATTATCGTAGGTTCCGAGAAGTTTTCCTCCAGCGATGAGGATCGTCTTGCCCGCGTACTTCTCAAGTTCTTGCCGCAGGGCATTATATGCGGCGTTGTTCACGTCCCTCTCCGAGAGAGTCTGGGCGTCTTGGTCGTAGGATTGCCAGAGTTGGAAAGCTTCCTTGACTGCTTGTGCCAACCTAAGGCCGCGCCTAATCGCTTCGGCACGGAGGGAGCGCTTCGTCTTCTCATCCAAGCCTCTTATGACCAATGTCACCAAGATCACCTTGGTGACAACGGGCACTCGGCTAGCATAACCCTTTCCGGCCACATCACGTCTGACCGGCAACGAGAACCGCTAGGTGATGCCTTCCAATTCTCAGAGAGCCCAGATCTCCCGGTCGGTCTCTTTCATGTAACGCCTGTGCTCGTCCATAATCCTTCTAGAGCCAGGTTCTTGTCATGCCTTTGATCTCGTCGTAATGTCTGTCATCTGAGAGGATCTTGGCTTTTGCCGCCAGGGCGGTGGACGCGACTATGCAGTCACCCGTTGGTATGTTCGGATGGTGGCTCTTCAAGAGGCCTGCTTCTCTTGCTATTTCGGCCGTAAGGTTGGCGATTACGAGTCCACTTCTCTTGAGAGACAGGTATCTGATCGTCGCTTCTTCTCTTCCGCGTTTGTCGGAGACGTAGCGCACGATTTCGGTAACAACTATTGTGGGTAAGATGCCGGTTTTCTTCTCGATCAGGGTTCTGAGATGCTTGGAGGCTTTCGATTTTGTCTCTTCGTTGTCGGAGAGGAAGTACTCCAGTAGGAATCTTGAGTCGATTACCTCCAAGTCTCTCTAGTATTCCTCCCTCATTCGTTCGACCATTCTCTTGGCCTCTTCTATGGTGCCGTGCTTCGCGTCTACGCCTGCTAGATCCATGAGGTCAGGCACGCGACGGACAAGAAGTCCTTGTGCGGTCTCTTCAATGAGTAAGTGGTCGCCCTCTTTGATGCCAAGTCTCGTCCTCTGTTCGACGGGAAGGGTTGTCTGACCCCTTCTCGTGACTTTCACAATAACTCCCAACGGAGGCCCCACTGCCGGAGTGAGGCAATCCTACCCTATAAGTTGATTCCTATTAGCCAGGCGCGTTCCTGAAAAACTCGGATGCGCCGTTCCCGCGATGCATGAGAGCTCGATAGTGGTTCTCCTAGAGTGCCCAGATCTCTCGGCCCGTCTCCTTCATGTAGCGCATGTGCTCGTCTATCATCTTGTCGAGTCTGCCGTCCTCGATCGCTCGTATGATGTCGTCGTAACTTGTCACGTCGATGATAGCTGGATCGTTGTAGTGGAACCATTTGAGCTCCGATGGTGTGGGCTGCCACGTTGTGTTTGGGTTCCAGTGGCAGTCGTAGCACCGAACCCGTCACCGCCCGCGTCAATGACCATAACTGGGCGAGCGGAAGCTTCCGACTTCTGGTCGTGGAGTAAGCGAGCCCTTGCAGCTTAGATGTCTGGCACACACCGGATCTGCTGGGCCGAATGAGACAATCCCGGAAGGGACAGTAGGCTCAGATGTGGTTGAGATGTCCGAAGCCTCGAATAAGGCTCCCAACCGAAAATAGGCGAGGAAGAGTTCGAGTAAGAGATGGTGTCGTGAATATGGCGGCTCGCTGCGGCGGGTACGCCGTCAGGCCGATGGCTTGGCCTATGCTTCTACACTGGGATGGATGCGGGTGGAACCGCAACAACGGAATGCCCACCCAAGCGAAGAGGATCGGAGTGGAAGCATGAATCTCCCGACTTCAGTCGAGGAGAGTGTCAATGTCTACTCTCAGCCACGATCTCTGCCGCTGTCTTCTTTGAAGCAATATGCAGCGGGTTCTCTCCGTGTCGCTTCTCAGCTTGGAGAAGCTCGTTCAGCACCTCCTCTACTCGGTCGTTCAGCATATAGCGGTTCAGTTGCTCGTCGGCTGTGGCTTGGATCATCGCTCGCATCGCTTCGGTTCTGCTATTGTAGAGGCCTAGCTTGACGAGCAGATCGAGCTTCCTTGCGTCTTGGCGGCTCAATCTGATCGGGACGACCGTCATGGCCATCAACTCATGAGATTTGGCATACATTTCGTATAACATAAGACTGACGGCAGAGACGTTGATTCTCTCCTCGACTGAAGTCGGGAGATTCTCTGGCCATTCGAGGCGTCTTCATGGCTCACACACGACCAGAGTTCTGGGCAGTGTCAATACGGCCCCTGTCTCCCACTCATCGTTCCTCCTGGGAGCCCGTTCTGCCGAACTCTTCTCTACGCGGAGATTCACCAGCCCATCTGCGGGCATAGTATCATGGAGCGACTCGCTCGCGACAAGAACACTTTCAGACTCCATTAAGCTTGATAGGCGGCTGAAACTGTTCTCAGCGCAATTCATCTCCCTGAATAAATTCAGGAGCTTTCTTGCGCGGATATGGTAATGGCCACCTACTTGGACACGAGCGTCATCATAGCTAGTGTCCTGTAACTAACAGACGTACGTTTATGATTTGAACCACTTACGCATGCCCATGCCCGAAATCTGGTATGAAGAGAGATCTTCGCGCCCAGCTGAACATGAATCATAACTATAGGGATTTGTGATACGGGACACTAGATACATGCCTGCTGACCCGGCCTTCGGCAAAGTCGAAAGGCTCTTCCGAGCATCTACAGAGGCCAGATATATCTCGGAGATATCCGTGTTGGAACTGCACTGCGTCTTCTCTCGACTCATCAGAGGCGGAATGCTGAGCGCTCCTCTCGGGATCTCATCCTTTGCAGATCTTGAGATGAAAGAGAAAGTGAAAGTTGCTGTCGAGCATGCGCTCCGAACTTGGCGACTGACAGTGGCGACGCCAGAACGAACGTACGCTAAGTTCCCGCTGTCAAGACAGACGATCGAGACACAACACGAGTTGTTTGAGGCCATCAGGACCGCCCCCGCGGTCGGCCTCAAGACACTTGACACACTACATCTGACCTACGCGAAGACCATAAGAGAAACAGTGCCGGACCTGGAGACGTTCACGACACTCGACGGAGACATAATCTCACGACGAAACGAGATTGAAACCGAGCTGGACATCACAGTTGTAAGCCCACTCGATAGGCCCTGAATCTCGTCCACGGTCTGGTCTGCGTGTCGTAGGGGATTCTCACGGCACCCGGGTCTCTCGATAAGTCTACTCGCGTCGAGCGTGTTTGCGGCAACTGTCCTGCTAGCGGCTTCGTCAGTGTGTCGACGCGAAACCATGCGTCTTGACTTGTCATTGTGGCGCTTCAAGAGAGGCTAATTGCAACATTTCAAGAAGGTTTCATTGCAACACTGATAAGGCTCCCCTGTGCGGTCAGCCGATTGTCTGGTCGCGTTAATGGTTGAGCCGTTATTGCATTTCGTGGTTCCTTTCGTGTCGTTGAGGGCAGTGGGGGTGGATCTCCGCAAAGCCACGTTCGCTTCGTTAATGGCGCTGACACCGGATCTGGATGTGGCATTCAATAGTCACAGGTCTCCAACCCACTCGGCGGTCGTGCTTGGCTTCGTATTGGTCACTTTTCTTGTCTTGACTTGGAAACGGAAGACAGCACGGCCATTAGTGTTGCTGGCCGCGTTTGGCGTGTTCTCTCACTTACTGTTGGATCTCTTTCAGACGTCCACGCCTCTATTCTGGCCGATTCTACGTCAGCCCATCTCGCTCTGGCCGAATCCTAGTTTCCATATGTGGAGCGAAGTGCTTGTCTGGTACCCCGCATCGTGGCTTGATGCACCATTGATCA
>JBAVVE010000002.1:0-3710 GCA_049697135.1 Bathyarchaeia archaeon
TGCATACATTACTGCGACTCTGTCCGCTATCTCTGAAATGACTCCAAGGTCGTGAGTAATGAACAGGATGGAGGTTTCAACCTCTCTCATCAGGATCCTCATCAGCCTCAGTATCTGTGCTTGAATCGTTACGTCCAACGCTGTCGTTGGTTCGTCAGCAATTAGCAGAGAAGGCTTGGCTGCTAATGCCATGGCGATCATGGCACGCTGCTTCATCCCGCCGCTGAGTTCGTGAGGATACCTATGAGCAACCCTTTCCGGGTCGGGTATGCGCACGAGTCTCAGGGCATCAAGAACTTCGTTTTCGATCTTCTGCGACGCCGAACGAGGAAGCCTGCTCGATGACTCACGTTGAAGCCTGAGCGTGATCGACTCCGCAATCTGCTCTCCCACGGTGAAAACCGGATTCAGCGATGTCATGGGCTCCTGGAAGATCATTGAGATTCCAGTTCCGCGAACGAGCGTAAGCTCGTCTTGACTGAAGTCTGCAATGTCGCGATCCATGAAGACTATCCGGCTTCCCTCCAGCAACTCAGCCGGAGGCATCGGGTTGAGCCCTATCACTGACAGTCCTAGGACCGTCTTTCCGCAGCCGGACTCCCCTACTAGGCCCACAACTTCATTTCTGCCAATCGTGAGGTCGACTCCTCTTATCGCGTAGAGGACTCCTTGATCTGTGTTGAAGTTCAGGCGGAGGTTCTCGATTGACAGGACTTCACTTGTCATTCTCGGTCACCTGCGACGCAGTTTAGGATCGAAAGCGTCTCGCAATCCGTCTCCGAAGAGACTAAAGGCCAACACCACGACGAAAATGGCCGTGGCGGGGATGACGGACATCCACCAAGCGCTGGTGAGGTAGTCTTGTCCGTCGAAGACCATTCTTCCCCATTCCGGTTGCGGGGGCTGAGCACCCAACCCGATGAAGCTCAGGACTGATCCTGTGAGAATCACATTGCTCACGTCCAGAGTCGCATACACTAGCAGCGGCATCAGGATGTTCGGAAGGATGTGTCTCACTACAGTCTGGAAGCTGGTGAGGCCTGCGGCATGGGCTGCTTCAATGTACTGGCTGTTCTTGACTGAGAGAGCCTCGCCTCGCCCTATTCGTGCGTACCACGGCCACCAGACTACGAGAAGTGCCATCATGGAGTTGGAGAGCCCCGGGCCTATGGCTATCGCGACGGCCATCGCCAAGACAAGTGCGGGAAATGAGAGGAAGACGTCGGTTACACGCATCATGCCCTCTTCGACTTTTCCGCCCAAGTATCCTGCAAACGCACCAACACTGCCTCCTATGGCCAAAGACACGAGAACCACTACGAACGCTATCTGAGCATCGAATGGAGCACCAGCAATGACTCTGGTGAAGATGTCCCGGCCGAGATCATCAGTCCCGAACAAATGGGCTGGACTCGGAGGCATTAGTACTTCCGAGTAGTTCTGTACGTATGGATCGTATGGGAGTAGAAGATCGCCTGTCAGTGTGACCACTAGAGCTAGCACGATGTATGCTGTGGCAATCACTCCGCCGGCAAGCGAAAGTTTGTTCTTGAGCAGGTATCTTCCGGTGAGTTTCAGTTCGTTCTTGTCGAGGAGGCTCATCTGTCATCAATCCAGTCTTACTCTGGGATCCAGCACGGCGTACGCTATGTCCGCAAGAAGATTGACGAAGACTATGACCAGTGTGAAAACTAGGGTCGTGCCCATGACTGCTGGCAGGTCGAGCGCGAGGATCGATTGGACAGCATAACGTCCGATCCCAGGCCAGTTGAATATGTACTCAATCACTATCGCTCCGGAAAGCATCCACGCGAACAGCAACGCAAGCACAGTAACGATTGAGACTAGGCCGTTGCGCAGTGCATGCTTGAAAATGACGAGGCGCTCGCTCAAGCCTTTAGATCGAGCAGTACGCACGTAGTCCTGTCTGAGGACCTCAAGCATACTGGAGCGCGTTAGCCTCGTGAGAAGACCGAAGGTGAGGAGTGCAAGTGCAGTTGCCGGCAGGAATATGTGAATCAGGCTGCTTGCAAGGCTTTGGGCGTTCCCAGCCAAGATACTGTCCAGGATCAATAGCCCTGTAATACGCGGCGGTGCCTGAATGAATGGTGACAATCTGCCGCCGGAAGGGAGAAGTCTGAGCCAGTAGAAGACGACCAGCTGCATCACGAGAGCCATCAGGAACGGTGGAACGCAGTATGTTCCAAGCGCGAATAGACGTACAGCGTGATCCGCTGGTTTGTCTTGTTTGACAGCTGCATACACTCCCAACGGGACACCCAGAACCACGGCGATGATTATCGCGACTATTGAGAGCTCAAGTGTGGCTGGGAAGAATGCCGAGATATTCTCAAGAACTGGCTGTCCTGTGACAGGGGAGATTCCCCAGTCTCCGGACAGGAGATCTCTAACATAGTAGTAGTACTGGGCATACAACGGGTCATTCAGGTGATAACGTGCCGCTATTGCCGCAACGGTTGATTGGCTCGCTTTCAGCCCAGCCCATGCCCTAGCGGGATTCGGGACAACAACCCTCGCAATGAAGAACGTAAGAAGGGTGACCCCAGCAAGCACCGGGACGAGCGTCACTAGCCTTCTCAGAATGTACCTGAATAGACCCACGAGTGCCGCCCCCACGCAAGCATGTGGGCACACGCTTTCCTCAATTCTAGTCTATATGCCTTGTAACTGGCACCGATTGTCACCAACAAAGAATGCTCATTTTTGTACAGCCGACTACAAGGACGTAATGCACATAGCGGCACGCCTGACAAAGCTCTTATTGTAACTTCCATAATCCTCCTGGCCACACGGGATTTCCGTCCCTGTGATGTAAGAAGTGATAATGAAATGTTAAAATCAAGTAGATTCTCTACTCGAGCGATATCAAGAGCCGCCACAGCAGCAGTAATCATTGTGGTGATAGTCATCGCCGCAGCAGCGGGATACTTCTACACGTCGACAATCTTGCCAGGCACAACAACTACGGCCACAATGGAAGCACCAGGCCCGACCACTCTGGTTGTCGACAAGGCAAACGAGTTGCAGAGCATCGATCCCGCTTTCGACTACGAATATGCTGGCTGGGAAGTCATCGCCAACCTATATGACACGCTGGTGACCTACGACAAGTCAGATCCGTCAAAGTTTGTCGGCGCGTTAGCCACTTCGTGGACGGCTAGCTCTGACGGGCTCGTACACACTTTCAAACTCAGTGAAAACGTGAAATTCAGTAATGGCGACCCCTTAGACGCATCCGCCGTGAAGTATTCGGTTGACCGCATCCTGAAGATGAACCAGCCGCCGTCTTGGATTCTGTCGCAGTCTCTCAACTTTGAAAGTGTGAAGGTTATCGACAACCTGACTGTGGAGTTCCATCTGACTCAGCCCTATGCAGCATTCCTTGCGACGATGGCAACTGTCACAGCTGCGATCGTGAATCCAAACGTCGTGGAAGCACACGGTGGCGTTGTCGAGAATGCGGTCAACACATGGATGGACTCTAACGCTGCAGGAAGTGGACCGTTCGTTCTGCAAGAGTGGATCAAGGGAGATCACCTCACTCTGGCAAGAAATCCACAGTACTGGGGAACACCACCGAAACTGGAGAAGGTGATCATGTACTACAAGACAAGTGTCCAGACACGCCTCATGGACCTCAAGAGTGGATTCGTTCAGATAGCAGTCATCGACGTCAATCACGTTGGCGA
>JBAVVE010000003.1:0-9974 GCA_049697135.1 Bathyarchaeia archaeon
GGTGTAGGCTTTGTGGAATGCCTCGATCTTGCCGATTGTTGAAGGCCGCCGTATGCTGGTGACTATGTGCTGGATGCCGTTTCCACTGCAGAACTCCGTGAACTCTGAGATGCCTCCTCGTGTGGGATAGAATTGGGTTCCCCGATCCGTCAGTATCTGATCAGGCTTCCCGTACTGCCTCACGGATTCTTCCAGAAGCTTGATCGCATGCTCCGCCGTCGGGTTATGATGAACCCTCGAGCCTAGAATGAAACGTGAATGATCATCCAGGAAGCTGATCATCCATTCGTCGTGTTCTGTGAGCTTGAAGTCTGACTGCCAGAGGCTGTTGCTATGCTCCCGCTCGAACCTACGCTTACCCCAAACCCTCCTCGGCGTCTCAATTGGATTGTTCAATCCAGCCTGGTTGAGGATCTTGTGGATGGTTGTGTGGCTGACTCTGCTTTGCTTGTTGTAGTTGCGTAGGTATCCTTCGATGCGGCATGGTCCCCAGTTTCTTGTCGTTCTGAGTTGAATTATGAGGTCGACGGTGGATTGTGGGGTTCGATGGATCGTGTGGGGTCTGTGGGACTTGGCTTGTAGACCCGCCCACCCATGCTTCCTGTAGACGCGCCACCAGCGATAGACTGTTCTCTCGTCGATTCGTAGAGCTGTCGCGATCTCTTTGCTTTTCCAGTTTCCAAGTTTCCTGTGAATGATCCATCTTCTTCGCCGTAGTTCTCTATCCACCGCCGCCTCGCCGCCTTCGATTCAACTGTAAACATTCTTATCACTGACACATCAGGGTGGATAGCTCACAGCTGGAATTGATCCTATGGTTTATCTATGCCGCAGTTACTCGAGATTGCGAGAACCCCAGAAATGAACCTACGTAGCATAATGAGCATCAAGTGGATCTATCGCGCATGGTACTACTTCAGGCAAGGCTATGCTACGTACCTGACTTTCATCTTTGGCTACTTCTCCACTCTCGTGACTGTGTACTATCTTGCGGTCAGGAACGTGCCGCCCTTGCTTGATCTATTTCCGAAGTTTGCATCATTTGCGTTGCTTGCCACGGCTGTGGGCGCACCACTGTCCATTGTGATCGGATGGGTTCACATGAAACGGAGCAGGCTCTTCAGCAGCGAACAGGACATTGCAGTTGAATCTAATCCGTATCAGTACAAGCTTCCGCCTGGATTCTCAAAAGAAGTCTTCACGCCCGTGACATTGGTGCAGCTCAGAATCGTTCGAAGGCTAGCAGAAACCAATGGGCTCTTGACGGACTCCGAAAGAAACGATTTGGATGAGTTGGAGAAGAAACTGGTCATCCTTGTTGAAGGCGGATATGTGGGTTCTCCGAAGAGACGACTCAACTTCTGACAACTCTCGCTTTGGAGACACACTTGCGATGTCTTCGATCGAGGATCGTGGAGAATGGGTACCACCTTTCGAATTACTGTCGCCCTTGTTTCTGAATTACGGATTCGCGTAGTACGTCGAGGTCAACGCTCCACATTGGGCCCGTGGTATGCTGCAGTCTTAGTCTCTGATAAGAGAAGAAATCGGTCGTCAGTTGACCCAATGTAGTTGCAGGAGTTGACACCGCTGCTATTGGGCAAGAGTGGTTGAGATTAGATCGCGGAGTATCGTCTCTTCTCTTTCCCAGCTGAGCTCATCTCTTGCGACTCTAAGGTTCCTCTTGTATCTTGTTAATAGACTCGGGTCATTCAGTAGCTTCGTAACGGCGTCACCGATTGATCTTGGGATTTGCGGGTCGATGGGTATACCTATCTCGTACTTCTCTGCGATTCTCCTGATCTCTGGAAGCTCTGGATACAACAAAGGCAGTTCAGCGGCCAAAGGCTGGAAGAAACGGTTTGGCAGGCTATTCCTGTAGTTTGCGCTCCTTGGATAGTAGAGGATGATTGAGGCATCGGCGCTCCGGATGAACGGAACGACTTCGAACGGTCTTACAGGGGGAACAACGTGAACTCGATCCCCGAGATGCCGGCTGTCGATGCTCTTCATGTGTGGCTCGAAGAACTTTCCTAGGAAGACCAGATGCACGCAAGCGGGTAGTTCCTGCATCGCATCGAGGGCTTCTCGGATCGCAGCTCCCTCCTTGGCGTTGCCGACAGCTACAAGTATGAACTGATCAGGTGAGAGACCGAGCACCTGTCTTAGGTGCATGGATGTCTCGTGGTCGAGGCGAAGATCGTGACAATTGCGGACAACGATCGGGTTGCACCCGTAAGTCCTGTGCAGTAGCCGTGCCACACCCGAGCTCACCGTGACGACGGCCGACGCCTCCCTAATCAACCGAGACTCAAGATACCGATAGAATGCTATGATCCATCGTCGTGTGAAGCCAAGTTCGTTCGTTTCCATCTGGGAGTGCATTCCTGCGTAGAAGTCATGTGCATCGTAGATGAGGGGCACCCGATATCTCATGCACAAAAGGGAGACGGCAGGACAGAAGTTGACTCCGTGGACGTAGTAGAGTGACGCTCTTGGAGTGTACTTCAACGCTCGTATGAAGCTACGCTGGACATATCGTAGTAGGAATGGGAAGATGAGAAACAGGGGAACGCGGTCACGCATCAGGGTCCAAGTGTTTCGAATCGCACGACCTAGGTTCTGACCCGGCGAAGTCCGAATGCTGCTTGCTTGTGATTGATCGTCTGTCAGACGACGCCTCCCCATGCTGCGAAGTTCAAATGGTAAGTGAGCACCGTCTAGGTCGCTTTTGTCGCCCTCAACTACGATCGAACGGCAGCCAAGACGTGCAATTGAGGCTGCTATTTTGAAGCTTCTGCTATCCGCCTGAATTCCGATCGGCGTAACCGAAACGATGGTCTTCTTCTCATCCATTTTGCTGGGGTCCTCGCTATATGCCCAGGGAGGAGTCTTGGTCATCCCTAGAGTGCTCCGCAGCAGCGCATGCAAGCTGGCATGAGTTTGACCTTTTTCATATACCTTCGGAAGTCTTCGAACTGTTTGCCGCGCCAGATCTGAGTGAATGGTTTCTCGGTTATCTTTCCGAACCTTATTGTGCTCAGGCATCTGGTTGAGACCGTCACGCTGCCGTCTGCAAGTATCTGTCCAACTTGAGTCATGGCGTTGCATGTGTTCATGTGTTTGTGTGGTTCTAGGTGGCGTCTGTAGTGTATCTCCAGCCCCTCTCTGTCCAGATCCGGACTGAAACGGATGATTGGGTTTCCGTTTGTGTTGCGAAGCTCGTTGCATTGTCTATTGAGGACATCAACGTCGATGGTCTCGAGTTGTACTCTTGAGATGGATGTGGAGGTGGCGTTGTAAGGGGTCTTGGCGTTCTGTGCTTCCGCCATCTCGTCCGTCACGAAGTTCAAGTGGCCAAACGTGATCTCGTCGCATCTCACGTGATCAAGCGTCTCGACAAGTCGGTCATAGTTGAGGTCGCAGATCGTGCAGTTCACTGATACATAGGGGCTCTTTCCTGAGCGGTTCTTCATTATGAAGTCGATGCCGCCCATTGCGTGCTGGAATGCGCCTCTTACGCCGCGTATCTTGTCATGGACTTCGGGAGGGCCGTCGATTGACACTTGCAGTCTGTCCAGTCTGTGTTGAAGAAGCCCGGGAGCTTGATTGGGGAGGAGGAATCCGTTTGTCGTCACCCAGATCTCCATGCCCTTTGAGTGAACATAGTCGACGAGGTCGAGGAGTCTGGGATAGAGGAGGGGCTCCGCAGTTGTGACCGCAATTATCGGCTTGAACTGGCTCACATCATCAGCGAGCGCTTTCCAGGTGTCGAATGGTGCCATCTCGTTTGTCCAGAGGTTGTACACGAAATCGGAATGGATTTTCTTCCGTTCAAGGTTGGCCTTTCCGATGTCGCAGAACTCGCAGAAGAAGTTGCAGCGATTGTTGACTCCAACGTAGATCACAGACGGCCAAGGCGTAGGTCCCGGCAGATGTTGCTTCAGCGTCCTAGCTGCGTAGTCCATCACTAGTGAGGGATTGCTGAGAACCTTTCGACGCGCACGCCAAGCTTTCTCAAGGACTGTCAGGTTTCGTCTCCTCTTCTACTCTTGCGTATCAACATAGGTGTCAGTGCCAAACCCCGTGGCCACGGATGAAAGCAACCTTTGGCGTGGTATCGGCTTGAGGTGTAGCTTGGGTACTATTAAACCGCCATAGTCCTCCTTGAACTCGACAGGAGAATACTTCCCGAATGCTCGACTCAGCTCCCTGCTTGACGAGAGCTACGTCTCGGGAACTGCTTCTGCCCAGTGTTCCATAGCCCCAGGCCAACCTCCAACACTTTCTCGCTGCTCTTATCCGCTGCAGACATATTCCCACGAGAGCCTTGCAGGAAGCCGGGATTCTCCCTCGAAGACTAGAACCGGAGCTTCAATCCACTGCCCATAGTCCGGAGCAAACCACCCCTTCACATTTTTCGCAGTCAATCTTGAATCGAAGCCTATCTGGAGACGCGTCTTCGAGGTCGCAAGTCTGACGCCGGCTCGCGAGATCTCAGGGACGACGTCACGTGACAGATGCAAGTAGCACTCGTAGTGGTGAACTCCGTCTCCCACCAAATCGTCGAATACCTTGATGATCGGACTCTGTTCCTTCACGAGCTGTATCTCTCGCCTGTGCATTATTGGCTTGTAGCCGTCATGCTCGCCGCAGACCCTATCGAGTGTGTCACTCGTTTCCCATGACAGCAGCGTTGCCTTGGCATGCTTTTTCAACGTCCAAGTTCCGGCAAGGCCACACTGATCGTGCTCGTCGATCGTAATGGTGTTGTGTCCGGAACTCGACCTGAAGTAATCATGTATCTCTCTGTTTTGTGTGTAGGTGCCGCTACCTGGATCTACGATGAAGGGTTCGCCCTTCACGTCAAGACAGAAGCTCAGAAGATCCGAGTGGCCATGCGTGGCCAACTGTCTCCCCCCCATTCCAACAGGACCACAGTCGAACACAAGATGGAAGGGCCCGCCTTTCAGGACGTAGTAGCCACCATTGGGGTATTGCACACTCGTCTCGGATTTCCTTCCGAGCCCGTACAGTTCGACGGGTCGATGATGGTCAGCAACCCATACTTTCGCTCCATCCCAATCGCTCAGGAACGGAAGGCTGCCGTCATCTCTTGCAATGTCGTTTAGGAAGCTGCTCATTCCTGTAATCGCGTCAGTCAGAGGTTGCGTTTTCTGGCCATTCGCATACCAAATCAATGTGAGGAACTCAAGCACGTACCTGTGATACCCCGATGACTGTTCGTAGTCCACCCCGTCGGGGTAGATCTGTCTCTGGGCCTCATTCAGAAGCATGTCGAGAGACTTGCTTACCCAATCTTGTTTCTGCAATGTCAGTCCGACGAGGTGAAGACCAGCCAAGTCTCCAATCAGATGGTTGCTATTGTTGCCTGCGTAGTTGATCTCCAGATTCTCTGCGAGATACTTCCCATGGTCGAACAATGAACAGGCGAGTGTTGGGTGGAGCCGTTCCGGAAACGCGTCGAGGTTGTAGCAGATTATCCAGTTGATCGCTCGCTGCGCTACGATGAGCGGTGCGTTCCAGCCGATCCCATGCATATAGGGAAACCGTTCGACCCAGTCAAGGAAATGGCTTGTCAGCATGTGCTGATACTTCTGATCTCCTGACTGTCTGTAGGCCCTTGCAAGGTCGACGAGGTGATGCTGTTTATTGAGGTCCCAGACTCTCTTCACGTCCCCGTGTCTGCGATATTCGGGTGAGGAGAAGTCGTCGGCGAACAATCGATTGTACTCATGCCCTAGGAGATTGGGCCACTCTCCTCCTTCAAAATCGGCCAACCAGTTGACGCCGTTCTCAAGACGAAGCGTCTTTCCGAGAACCGTCAGCCTATTGCTGAGAAGATCGTCAAGCTGGGCGCGACCTTTGCCGAAGACTTCCGGGTCGAGTGTCTTCTGCAGAGGGCGCATGCCCAAAGTTCGTCTGCGCAGGAACGGGATGAGCCGACCGTAATACCACGGCGTCCTCAGCAGTGCTCCCTGTATGGCACGTCTGGAGTATCTTGAGGCGAATCTGGCTGCGCCGACTGGATTCCGCACTGCTGTCTTCAGCCGTCTCAGTTGCCGGGCCCTATCCGGCAGTTCTCATTCCTCCGAAGAATTCCCGATACCACAGTTCAAGGTTCAGTGCCCGCCAGATTCGGCTTGTATCATTGACGCTCAGTCGAGGCTTACTCAGAAGCTTTCTGACGCTGCTAGGGCTGTAGTACTTCGAAGCCTGCAAGTCAGGCTTGGAGAAGAACTCCTGAAGGACACCTCGAAGTTCGTTCTCTATCCACCTCTTCTCAGGGGTCTCAAATCCTATTTTGCTTCGTCGGAGGCGGATCTGTTCGGGGAGTATGCCGTTCATTGCGCGGCGGAAGATGTACTTCGTCCAGCCGTCACGCAGCTTCCTGTCGAGCGGCAGTGCTGCGACATATTCAAAGAAGGGTCTGTCTAGGAATGGGACGCGTGCCTCGATGCTGTGCCACATCGAACTCTTGTCCTCGTAGCGGAGCAGAGCGGGAAGCCCGTGCACACTTGTGAGCATCTCAAGCATACCGGGCAGGTCGTCCTCTGACACCTTCACAGCGGCACCCTCACTCCGCGTTGTAGCCCTCCTGAGTTTTGCCCCAAACATCAGAACCTTTCCGTAGGCCAGTAATCGCTTGAAGTAAGCAAGCATACGCAACCTGACGAGCGGCCCGATCAGATCGAGGCTTCGGATCCCCTCAACGAGCAATCTATGGTACATTCCATGCTTGCGGAGCATCAGCAAGTAGTGGAGATAGAGTGGTATGTAGCCGCAGAGCAGCTCGTCGCCGCCTTGACCGTCAAGCAGAACGGTGACCCCGCGCTCCTTGGCACGCTTCATAACTCGATACTGAGCGTATATGCTCGTGCTCGAGAAAGGTTCCTCTTGGCATCTTACCAGATCAGGCAGGTCACGCCAGAGTTCCTCCGCCTCCGGCTCAACAGGGTTATACTCCGCTTGGGCAGATTCACAAACCGTCCTCGCATACTTCGCCTCGTCGATGGAGTAGCCTGGAAAGACTGCTGAGAAGGTCTTGATCCATTCTCCGGTTGAGGTGGAGCCCTTGGGGTGGACCTTCCTTATCGCGGAGACCACGGATGATGAATCGATCCCGCCGCTGAGGCATGTGCCTACTGGCACATCACTAACGAGCTGTCGTTTGACCGATTCTAGGAACAGCCGACGGGTTGTTTCAGTTTCGTTCCCGGGAACGTGACCGTTCAGTTCCCGTGAGATTCTCGGTGCCCAGTATCTCTCCAGTCTCAAGGTTCCGCCGGGGCGAATGAGGAGCTGGTGTCCTGGGCGCAAACGGTCTATGCCCTCGAAGAAGGTTTCCGACGTGTCATCCACCAGAGCGCTTCGAATGTAGTCTCGTATTACGCGCTCGTTAGGACGACGCCGAATGTCAGGACGTGCCAGGATAGGCTTAATTTCCGACGCAAAGGTGATGAAGCCCTCGTTCTTGTGATAGTATAGCGGTTTGATCCCGAAGTGATCCCGCGCAATCCATAGTAGTTGTTCACGGTCATCCCACAGGGCGAAGGCGAACATGCCGTTCAGTTTCTCTAGGCATGTGGTTCCCCACTCCTCGTAGCTATGCACCACAGTCTCCGCGTCGGTCTTCGAGCGGAATGTGTGCCCGCGCCCCTCAAGCTCGGCACGAAGCGCGTGGAATCCGTAGATCTCGCCGTTGAATACCAGATTGATAGTGCCTCTCTCGTTCTGGAGGGGGTAGAGGCCTTTTGTCAGGTCGATGATGGAGAGGCGTCGGATGCCGAGGCTGACCGGCCCGCGGCAATAGTAGCCGTCGTCGTCGGGTCCGCGGTGAACTTGAGCATCACACATAGCTTTCGTGACTGCAAGGTAACTGTTCTTTCCGTCAAGGCGTAATTCGCCTGCTATGCCGCACATGCCGAGGTCAGCGTCCCAAGGTTCTCTCGATGATCTTTGCGATTCTCGCTGAGGCGTGTCCGTCGCCAAAAGGATTCTTCAAACGCCCGATACTCCCTCTCAGTCTTGCGTCGAATGCAAGCTCAAGAATCTCCTCGGCTATCATCTCAGGCTGGGTTAGGAGTCGGTTAGCTTTTCCGGTGAGCGTCTCAGGCCATTCTGTGGTCGATCGGAGTGTGACACACGGAATGTGCAGCAGGAAAGCTTCCTTCTGCATGCCACCTGAATCGGTAAGAAGGCAGCCAGCGTTCTTCAGAAGCGACAGGGTCTCGATGTAACCCCTCGGACCCGTGAGAGTCAGGCCGTTTCTTCTGAGCGTCGCGGGATGCCCCGCCTTGGCGAGTCTGGCCCGTGTACGAGGATGAACAGGGAAGACTACCGGGAGCTTCGAGGCTACAGCGTGCAGGGCGAGCTTGATCCCGTGCAGTCTCTCGAGGTCGTCGACGTTTGCCGGTCTATGCAGCGTAACCAGGACATATCGCCGCGGCTGAAGTCCGAGCCTCTCCAAGACGAATGCTTCTCTCGCCCGTACAATCGGCATGACGGTTTGGAGTGCATCGACCATGGTGTCACCTGTCAGGTGTGCGATTCTGTCAAGACCTTCCTTCCTGAGATTGGACATCGCAACATGCGTGGGCGCGAAGAGCAGAGTGCTGCAATGGTCTGTGAGTCTTCGATTGATCTCTTCAGGCATAGTCATGTCGTCCGATCTGAGGCCGGCCTCTATGTGGGCGACCGGGACGCACAATTTGGCGGCGGTCAGACTTGCGGCGAGGGTTGTGTTCGTGTCTCCAGGTACCAAGACAAGATCTGGCTTTGCCTCCAGTATCGGACCTTCAAGCCGTTTCATGATGATAGCGGTCTGAACAGCATGGCTACCCGAACCTGCCTGCAGGTTCACAGACGGCGGTGGGATCTGAAGCTGCCGAAAGAAGATCTCCGACATCTCCGGATCATAGTGCTGCCCGCTGTGAATCAAGTTCAAGTGAATTTGTTTGTGTTTGGAGAGGATCTCCTTGATCACAGGAGCCGACTTGATGAATTGAGGTCGTGCGCCAACCACAAGCACAACTTCAATCCTACTCATATCCGGCACTCCCAAGATCTCTTCAGTCAATGAGCTCTATGTTGTCTGAATGCATCTCCGAGTCGAGTGTACGCTCGCAGGAGTTTCTTCTCCTCATTCTGCCAACTGTATTTCCTAGCAGCCGCCATAACCATTTTTCTATGATGACGGAGAGCCTGCTGGCGGGTAATCTGATTCAGAGACCTGGCGATGCTTTCCGGATCTCTCGGGTCAAACACAACACCTATGTCGTTTTCGCAGACCACTTTTCTCATGAAAGGAATGTCGCTTGCGGCAACCGGTAGTCCCGCGTGTATGTATTCAAACAGCTTGTTAGGAGACGCAAGAAAGTTGTTCATGTTCGACGGTACGTAGGAGACGATTCCGACGTCAGCATCCCGGGCTGCATCAACCATCCGTTCCATAGGTACCGGCTGCACGAACTTCACGTTGCTTGCTCCTGAAGCAAGCGCCCTAAGCTGCTCTTCTGTGGGGCCGTATCCTCTGAAGACGAGCCGGACATCCGGCAGGAGATGCCGCGCTGCTTTCACTATGTTCTCTAGTCCCCTCTGAGGGACGTAACGTCCCTGATACAATACGGTTTTGAGCCGGCTTCTCTTGACCCGCCTCGTACTACGCTGCGTCTTCGTGGCGGCAGGGCAATTGTAGACGATCTCGATCGGTGAGGTAACTGAATAACGTGAGGCTAAGACTTGTCCGATCAGCTCATTGACCGTCATGACCAAGTCAGCTCGTTTGATCAGGAAATTCTCGTAAAGACGAAGCATTTGCTTGATAGACTCAGGCACAGTGGTCAGCATGTCCGTCCACAATTCATGCGAGTCGTAGACGAGCTTGCGATCGGATCCGGCCGAGAGAACTTCTATGAGCAAGGTGTCGAGATCATTCGCACAATACACATGAG
>JBAVVE010000004.1:0-6246 GCA_049697135.1 Bathyarchaeia archaeon
AAACAGAACAGCACATGGCAAGACATCTATCGGCAAGGAACGTGTATGGAGTATACTCAAAGACTGTGAAGGATTTGTCAAGCAGAGCTACGAAGAATCAAGAAGGGTTTCATAGTGTCTGGCTTCATTGCTGGCAAAATGAATCGCGCAAAGGCTCAACTGGAGTCTGCGAGAAGAAACCTTGCAGATGGTGATACAGAGACTGCCAGTAACCGAGCTTTCCTTGCCGCAGAGAGTGCGGCGTGCGCCCTAATTGCCAAAGCTGGTGGACGTGTAAAACCGATCCATGAGAAAATCAGGTCTCAATTCGAGGAGCTCTGCGACAAAGGAAAGATACCTTACAAGTTCAGAAGCTTACTAAGTGACTCGTATCGCCTCAGACTAAGAGGAGATTACGGACGGCGTTTCGTAAGACAACAGGCTATACCAGATTTGACTGCCAAGATGGTACAAGACATAATGGATAGAGTATCAGAACTTTTAGCTACTGCCGAGGCAATCGTCGGAACCTAGATCAATGGGCGAAGTTCGTGAGCCTTGGAGAGTTGTGTCTCCCTCCCTCCGACGTGCCTTGGACAGATGCGGAATATGAATGGCTCCTCAGTGTGTGTGCGCACCACCGGACCCACACACAAAGGTATCCGACGACGAAAATCCGGGGCGGTAGCACCGCCTGAGGCGAACTCCAATAACCCAGAAAATCGGGTCATGACCACCCCAAATCTCTTCCACAGGCTCTATGAGGTTAGTCACAAGAACCTTGGTTATGGTGATGTTGGCCATGTTGGATGTCCACGCAGTTGGCTTGTTTTGTGGTTTTGTTGGAGGCTTGCTTCTATCGTATGAGGCCTTCTCATATCTTCGTACCAACACGTACACTCTTGCGGTACAAGAGCAACGTGTAGGCCGTGGGTATATGGTGTGGGCGCCTCCAGAGGATGAAATAAAACGAGAAATCAAGGAACTATATGTTCCTCGTGTCAGACGGCAAAAATATGTCGATGCGATTGGATTCAGCTTGATTGCAGTAGGCTTTTTCCTAGAACTGGTGAACCTATTGCTTTGGTACTAGTCCAGCATCGTTCATGTACGTGCCTACCGATGTGGGGGCGGGAATTGTCTTTGAAGTCGGTTGGCGACAGGCAGTCAATTTGTGTGTGTGCGCACCAGCTAGACCGATGACGATGCAGTGATGCCTTCAGCCCCACCGCGCAGAACTAGCAAATTGAAGGTTCAATCTCTAGCGCCTACAAGAACGAAGCATGGCGAAACGAAGGCCAAACGTTCATATGGGCTCCAGTTTCTCGAGCAGAAAGTTCCGACCGGGCTGGCTCACAGTATTCCAGATTTGGAAATTCGATTCGGATTCAATGCGCTTTTTACTTTCGACTTCAAGTCAGTTTCATTCTTGAACCAGTACAACCTCTCGGCTCTGATAAGCCGTGTGAAGACCGATTGCTCAAGGAAGGAACGTTTGTTTCGGTAGCGCTCATTGACAAACGCATATATCTTCTTGGATACATCGTTGTCTGCTTCGAATTTCACAAGCTCCGCTATGGCACCTGCACCTTCTACGATGTGCACATCTTTGTCAATCGTGTTAGCCTTGAGGATTAGGATTTCAATCTGGTCAAGTTCGAGGGGCCTTTGAAGTTTCTCTTTGAGTAATGTCATCACTTCTTGTCCTTCTGGGCTTGCCAAGAGCTCCTCCAAGAAGATGACTTGGTCCGTCTTCAGCGAACGTCGAACGGCTTCTCTCAGGTGACCCCGCGATTTCGGGGCGCTCGCTTTGGCTGGACCACACACTACCACCGTCAATTGAGTCTTTAATGCGCGCTCTATGTTCGCCTGGACATCTTTGAAGATTTCTCGGGCGCTATTGTCTTTCATTAGTCCTTTTGCTACCTCCTTTGGCACCCATCTTGGCCAAGAGACTCGACCCTAGATCTGTCACAACGAATTTTCGATTTCTTCTGGCCACGAGTTCGCCCTCAAGGAGTCTTCGCAAAGGCAATTTGAGGCGGGAACTTTTGACACCTAGAGATTTGGAAAGTTGTTCGAGTGGCATGGGTTCTGAAGAGCTCAATGCAACAAGGACAGCCAAGTCCCGTGCACTAGATAGGGCTTTCAGAGAGCGGGTATCAAGGTCGACCTGTCCACGAGACGATGCTTGTAGGGCTCTGTAGCTCAGTGGTGGTTGAATTTCGGAAAGGTATCTTCTAGTGATGAGGATACCGCGCTTGTGCGCTTGGTCTAATGAGTATGATCGCACTAGGGCGAGATATTCAGGTCCAGGGGCCCTTCGCTTTCTAATCCAGAACTTGAATGACGTGTCTACTTTAGAGATGGCCGTTAGCACCTTCCTCACCTGAGCGTATTGCTCCTTCCGAAACGGAATGTAGGTTACCGCTAGCACACCGGTTATCTCCTATAGGCCTCGCGGGGCACTTTCGAAAACATAGGAAGGGCAAGTAGGGTCGCCGGTTCCACAGTCATCTCGGATGACCATGCTGCCCAATGCCCTCTTCTCTTGATCCTTTTCATTTCAAACAACACATCGTCGAACTGTCTTCTGGACGAACAGACCAGTCGACCCTTGCAATCCCCGAGTGCCATTCTCACGTCATAACGTTCTTCCCGCGAGAGCGAACGCTCTTGTTCTAATCTGATGTGTAGTCCTCTGCCACTAGGGCTGATGCGAACCTGCATTCGATCCTTGTTTGATGCATAAAGGCAGTTGAAATACGTCTTAAGTTTCTTGAATTCGTTATGCGAGTCAAAGTCGACTCCAATTATTCGTTGACTGAACTGGTCTAAGAAACAGGTGACGTCTCCCTGGTTACCAGCTAATTCAGATTTTCGGTTGCTGTCCAGCCACCAATCTTTTGGATATGCGTACGTCTTCACAAATTTCCTATTCGGGTATTTCGAATCAATTACCTCTTGAATCGAAACGAATGAGTCGTAGGCTCTCGGCTCAATTCGAAGTGTGCACCAACCTTGGATGCGCAAACGTCTCTCGGTCCGATCATTTGTCGGCAAAGTTTGTGCATACTCGCGCCATAGGACGAGGAGTTCGGACCGAACAGCATCAAGTGCCTCCTGGAAGCGCCATGATTGAATCCTGAAGATACCTCTAGCTTCAACGTGTCTTCCAGAGGCATACCCGAATGTAAGAACTCCTAAGCCCACATGCAACTCACCCCCAGAGTTCCGCGCTTCACCGACTCCGCTGTCTTCGAGAAGTGGGGCCTTAAGCATGAATCGAGACAAGGCTGGCATAATCACTTAAGGCTTTCAGCACTCCGCAGCTGTAACTTGGCAACCACACCTCGATTGATTCTGAAAGGCCGAGAGTCTTTGGCGTGTCGACGTAAGTAGTGAAGGGTGCTCTTTCCAATCCCGCGCTTTCTAGCCTCAGACTGCGTTAAACTAAGAATTGCCTCTCTGACCACTGGATTGTCAGTTCTCCCAAAGGTAGGAGCGGGCTCAAAGAGATCAAGACGATGAGACCGGCCGGTGCTTGAAATGGGGAAGCGGTACCCTAGCTCTTGTTTCCGCCGTCGCAAACTAGACCGTCACCGTCTTGTGTAAGGTTCTTGGTGCGACTGTTGTGACTTGAACCGTCGTCCGTCGTTTGGATGGTGCGTGTCTCTCTTGGTGCGGGCATCGCAATATGAACCCTCGTTCGTGCGTCGTAGTTTGAATTTGTGTGTGTGGGTCTCTTGGTGCGGGCGTCGTAATCTGAACCACTGAATTGTCCGCTCACAACAACGCAACCTCCGTAGCATCCGCGGTTGCCGCGGATATCATCGCGCGCGGATGAGTATGGAGCACTGGCTACCATCCCACTCTTGCAAGATTGTGGGGCTATGGTTCCTCCTGCTTGGTCATGGGCCGACATACATCCCCTCCCCCGTCTCACCTTACGAGAGGACGGAGAAAGACTGATGCTCACGTATTTTTCGAGGTTGCCAAGAAGCAGGCGAAGCGTGACCCGCAAGTCATATTCAGCGACGGCTTAGATTCGTATCGAGGCGCATACGACCCAGCAAGCATAGACAATGTGGGCAAGGTTGTCCACATAGCGAATGTGGGCATACGAAGCCACATGGGAAACCACCGCGTCGAACGCCTACACAACACCATGCGTGAACGCGAGAAAGTCATGCGACACCTCAAACGGGCACAATCAGCCGAGAAGATACTGAAAGGCTTCCGCGTCTACTACAACTTCGTGCGCCCACACATGGCATTAGAGGGGCATACACCCGCGCAAGTCGCAGCCGTCCCAATAGAACTAGGCACAAACCGGTGGTTAGACTTGATCAGACAAGCCTCAAGAAACAAGGACTAAGAGATGAGGAAGAGGTCAGAAGACTAATGGACCTTACTGGCGCATTTGCTTTAGGTTTACGTGGTCTGCCCATACTAGCAGTTCGTGAAGGTCGTGTTCGACATCAAATCGGTAGGTCTGTGCGTTGCTAATTCTTCTTGAACGCTTAACGAAACCATACTTGATTAGTTTCGCGATTGCTTTTTGCACAGTCTTAAATGTCAAGCCGGTGGATTCAGCTAGCATTGGTACGGTTTGCTCCATGTTGCCAACTATTCGCGCTTGGTCTAGAACACGTGCGACGGGTCCTCCAAATACTTGTGTGAATGGTCCACCGTTCATATCTTTCAATTCTCAAACTCCCATACATGTCATCATCATGACGACATGCCATCACCATGATGATTGCCGTAATATTAAGTATTATGCATAATTCCATAGGCAATGGAATGATTTCCAATGGTATTTAGGCTAGGTACTCTGCTGCATGCGAAGGGATTCATCATCAACAAGCTCTTTGATGATGGTCGCATAGGGCATAGTCACCTTCCCGTCCAGTTATTGCCCAAAGGATATCCTCCCAAATATCGACATCTGGTTAAACAAGCGTTTGAGCTTCTGAAGTCTGAAAACCCATCACCTGTTCAAGTCGTCTCACGTCGAACTGGTCGTGGTACCTCTCCGCATGTCTGCCTTGTTCCGACTCGACTCTGGCCTAAGGGCGTGAGAGGTCTGATGAATGGCTATAGAAAATCTGTAGGGCGTCAGCCCTACGGCAGAGACCTCAAGACGCTTCTTCCTCTGAGACATAGCTAAGACCACTCGCTAAGTTAACAGAGCACCTCCCCCGGGGGTACCACCAGCTCAATATGTAGAATCAAGTCAGGAGAGTTCGGACGCTCCCTCGTCGCCTTCCACAGGTCTGACCCCTACCCTACACGCGTTACCTTTGCTGGCCCAGAGTTACGGCATGAATCACTCCGAATAGGCTCACGGGATCCTTGAGGAGCATGTGCGTCAATTGCATGACAGTGGAAACGAATTGCATGACAATTCAAACGAATCGTACGTACGATTAGAGCGGTTCCGCGACCTAGTTAACCGGTTCATCCTCACATGGAGGCGTCCTTGGCTGGTCAGCGGTAACCCTGCCCACATTCCTGGGCCCAGTTGGAACGTGAGAATACGGATGGTATTGATGGCCACCGGCCCAGACCCCTCTATAAGATGGGGGACCTGAGACCCTTTGCGCTCGCTCACGGAACGAATTGGAAGGAGTCGCCGATAATTGAGGTGTGACTCCCGAACGTGTGCCATTTCGCGCTGGAAAGCCGGGCAATATTGGCGAGAATGGCGGTATCGGAGCATGTGCGGGCTGTGTTGGTGAGCGGAAAAAACATGGGTGTAGGCCACCCTAGATTTTTTCGCGTCCTCAAGGGTGTCTGACGCCCTAGTTTTCTGCCGCATGGCGAAGGTATCCGCAAATAGAGCATGCTCACACACCACGTTGGATTCATCCCGTAGTGCTCACATTAGCGGTGCTGGCACGTTCGACCCCGGTAACACGCAGGTGGTTGCCCTCGACTCAGTGTCAGTCATCGTTGGGTTACCCCTAGCCAGCCTCGCGTGTCGTTCTTGCCGTCACCTCATGCAATTGACCCGACAAGCTACACTTCTCTAGGCTGTCCCGTCCGTCCAGCATCATGAGAACTGTTCCGGACCTCCTTGAAAAAAGGAGTCTCACATCGCTCCACCGAGACAGCGGCATAAAGATACATCGCTGCAGAGCAAGTCTGCCAATCTTGGCCACGTGGCGTCCCATCCTGTGCCCTTAGCCATTCATTGAAACCGAAAGACACATTGGCTGTCCTTGCAGGTCGTACTATCCTTGCCCGGCATAGGCTAAGCAC
>JBAVVE010000005.1:0-16377 GCA_049697135.1 Bathyarchaeia archaeon
ACGCAACATCACCCGGCTTGAGTTCCATTCCGGCACCTGCTGCCTCAAGGCCTCCTCTGCCCACATAGTAGACACGCGGATCATAGCCCAGTAGTGCCGTGGTCGCGTAGTCGCTTCCAGGCCTTATTCCAGGGCTTACTGGATCCATGAGACCCACCGATCCAGTTGAAGCCAACCGGTCAAAAGTGGGAGTCTTGGCGATTCCAAGCGGCGTCTCATCCCCAAATTCACGTTGGACACGATCGCCCATTCCGTCACAGATCACTAGAAGTGCCTTGTACGACGTCATCTGTCAAGCCGCCGCACATATTCCCGGAGGTGACATAATCAAGCTTACGTAAGCCGCTCCCTCGTCGCTGTGTGACCCCGCATCTGGTTCGCTATTCACTTGATCGGTCTCGAGCAGATCCTCGTCTTCTAATCAGGAACTCAGTGACCTTACTAAGGAGTTCGAGAGGATCATGTGCCACAAATGTAAACGAACTGGACACAACCGACGCTGCTTGGGATCCCCGCAGGAAAGCCACAACATCAAACTTGTCGCGAAACCCACCGGACTCGTATTCATGAACGAATTCCTTCGCCAGGCCGGAGGTTTGCTCATTGAGGCTCACGACGAGGAGTTCGGCATTGCTCTGTTCGGCGTTCCTGAGAACTTCCCTAGGCGTCGCTGACCTTGATAGATCAGTCACCTGGTGGCCAGATGCAGTGAACATGGCAGCCATGATACTACTCATCACGTCGTTTCCGCCTGAGACCGGTCCCACGCAGATTTTCGAGGTGAAGCGAGTCTGTCGCGGGGTCAAGGATGACTTCAAAACATTCAGAGAGGCACGTGCCGCATTCGCTGAGGAAGCAAATCGCGCATCATCATACTCGCCCAGCGCGTGGAGGCTCTCAACCGTGCTGTAGGCATCGTATAGGTCGTCAAGCGCTTCTGTTGGATTCTTCGCATACTGCGCGAGCACCTTGGCTTTCGCCTCAGCTGTTTCAGAATCTCCTCTCACAATCGCATCGGAGAGTTGCCTCTGTATCACGTCATCCCTCAAGACAGATCGACCCGAGTTGTGCAGTCAACTGTGATAAACTGTTCTCATCTTGATGGCGTCCGCTTGCAAGTCAGCTAAATATAGTGCAGAAGAGGCAAGTAGGCTCGAATCCCGATTGGAAGCATACTCGACCATCATGGCAATCGCTCACGAGCTCAAGCACGTAAAGAGAACTGTCGCCCTGACAGGGGCTGGAATATCAGCTGAGAGTGGACTCGGCACCTTTCGAGGCAGAGATGGACTCTGGAGTCGGTATGATCCCGCTGTCGTGGCCTCCATCGAATCCTTCAACCAGAACCCGAGGAAGTTCTGGGAGTTCGCGCGCGACATCGGCTGGAAGTTCCTAGACGCAGAACCGAACGCCGCACACATCGCGTTGGCAGAACTGGCGGCGATGAAACATCTCAACTGCGTGATTACACAGAACATCGATGGCCTTCATCAGCGCGCCGGCAGCAAGGATGTGATCGAGATTCACGGCAATATCGAGCGAGTCGACTGCACTATGTGCGCAACCACATATGCGACGGAGAGAATCATAGACAGTCTAATTCAGCAGGATGTCCCAACTTGTCAAAGATGTGGAGGCACATTGAAACCTGATGTGGTTCTGTTCGGGGAGGAGATACCCAAGAAGACTCTGGCCGAGGCAGTGAAGAAAGTCGGATCAGCAGACGTACTGCTTACTGTGGGAAGCTCGCTTGAAGTCTATCCGGCATCGTCATTTCCGGAGCTTGCGAAGAAGAGTCAGGCCAAGTTGATTTCGATCAACATGGAAAGGACACGTTGGGACGACTTTTCGGACTATGCGGTTCATGGCTCCGCAGCGGAGGTACTTCCGAGGATCGTCCAAGCGATCAGGATCATTTTCTGATCGGCAGATAGTCAGATAGTGATTCAATGCCGAGCTCAAGCAACTTCTCTCTGCTCGGGTGACCTGTCTCTAGGTTCCATCCCCTGAGGGCATAGTACTCCTTCAATTGTCGATCTAGATCAGGCACATTGCCCGCCGCTGGTCCGTCAGCCAATGGTCTCAGAATTCGCTTTGGTAATCCATCGTCACGGACTGTTGCCCCGAGACGCAAGTTCATGACACGTTTCGCCATCACAATTCTCTCACCAATCTTCAACAGGTCTTGCGGTGAGAGCCTGGTGCCGATACAGTGGGAGAGCATGCTAGCGACATCCTGCACAGCAGGGTTGGCGAATTGGCACATCAGCATCGCGTGGATCAATCTGTTTGTTTATGAGCTTCCTCCAATTCGAGTAGGGACCTGAGTAGACGAAAGCTGCCTTCTTCTCCTCACCTGGCTTTACGAAGGCGACGCCTCTGCACTTGCCATGCCATAGGTCCACGTAGAGGGTCGACGATTCCTTTAGTGCATCATCAGGTTCGATGATGAAAAGAGAGTCCCCCTCCCAAGTCGCTGCGGCCTCTTCATAGTTCTTGTTGATATTCAGTGCCTCCATGAAGAGGTTGATCCATTCTTCGGACGGAAACTTTGCCGCGTAGCCCACCATCGGTAGGTCCGGCTAACTGGATAGAGAAGACCTATGGTCGATCCAGTGGACGCACCCGGTTCTCCCTCACGATTGCTCGAATGAGTTGAGTCAGCTTTCGTGCTGTGACAAGAGCTTTAAGGGGACCAAAGGCTAGCTTCGTGCACAAATATTGAATTTGCTTTGGAGTGAAGTTCTTGTCTCGAAGAGTTGCCGTTGTAGGAATAGGACACTCCGTATTCGGTAACCGGCGGGATGTGAATCTTCCGGAGCTGGCCTTCGAAGCGATAAAGCCGGCTATTGAGGATGCTGGCATCACACAGAAGGATGTTGGCTTCGTGACGGTAGGCACCGCGGGCGGATGGTACGAGGAATTCCTTCCGGCGGTTGTTGTCTCCGAGTATGCAGGTCTCACTGGCGCGGGGCTCATCAGATGTGAAGCCGCATGCGCCTCTGGAAGCGCGGCTGTCGCAACCGCATACCAAGCAATCGCTAGTGGCCAAACTGACATTGCAATGGCCATCGGAATTGAGAAAATGACGGAGGTGGACATCCTGACCTCCGTCGAGCTGATCGGTAGGGCGGGGTACTATCTCTGGGAGTTCCACAACTTCGGCATGACCTTCCCAGCATACTACGCACTCCACGCCACAGCCCACATGAAGAAGTACGGAACGACAGAAGAAGACCTTGCCTTGGTTGCCGTCAAGAACCACAAGTACGGTGCAATGAATCCCTATGCGCACTTCCAACGCCCGATAAAGGTCGAGGATGTTCTCTCCTCGCGAGTGATCGCATGGCCACTAAAGATCTTCGACTGTTGCCCTGTGAGCGACGGAGCAGCAGCCGTGGTCTTGGCCTCAGAGGAGAAAGCGAAGGCACTGTCCGATACGCCAATCTGGATAAAGGGACTCGGCGTATCCTCAGGCACAGCGAACATCAGTAAGAGAGAAGACTACTCGTCCCTGCTCTCGGCGACCGTAGCGGCAGAACGAGCGTATACTGCCGCCAAGGCTGACCCATCCAAGATCGATGTCGCAACCGTTCACGACTGCTTCACAATTGCGGAATTACTTGCGTATGAGGATCTCGGATTCTGCGAAAGAGGAGGAGCTGGGAAGATGATTCGTGAAGGCCAAACTGAAATCGGCGGAAAGGTACCTGTCAACGTTGATGGAGGCCTGAAGGCTAAAGGACACCCGATCGGAGCGACCGGGGTCTCGATGGCGGCAGAGGCCACACGTCAGCTGCGCGGAGAAGCAAAGAAACGGCAAGTGCCCGTCAAACATGGCAACGCGCTGGCACACAACGTTGGAGGAACCGGGCATTACTGCTACGTGACGATCTTCGGGAGGGATTAAGATGGCTTTTGGTCCTCCTACACGAGCCTTGAAGTCCAGACCCATCACCTTCGCCTTCGACATCCCAACGAACAAGACAGCGAAGTTCTGGGATGAGCTAGAGAACGGCAAAGTCTACGGTACCAAATGCAAGAAATGTGGACAGAAGTATTTCCCGCCCACAGTCGACTGCGCCAAGTGTCTCAGCTCCGACGTGGAATGGATCGACCTTACAGGCGAAGAAGGGGAGATCGAGACTTTCACCCACATCATTGTACGGCCACCAAGCTTTGCTGGGCACGAAACATACACTGTCGCCGTCGCCAAGTTGAAGCAGGGAGTAAAGGTGCTAGCTTGGCTCACTGGCGTGAAGCTAGGTCAGGCCAAGATTGGCATGAAAGTCAAGCTTGCCGCTAAGACCTCGCCAGACGGACCCAGCTACGAGTTGGTCCCGATCTAATCTCTGAAATACCAGATAGTGGACGAGAATAGTCGGAGAGATTGTGATGAGCACGCGACCTCTGAATAAGGCTGCAGTTATCGGAGCCGGCTCTATGGGCCATGGAATAGCACAGCTGCTGATCATGACTGGCACCGATGTGACGATAGTCGACATCAATGATGAGATCCTGTCGAAGGCACGTCAGAAGATCCAGTGGAGCATCGACAAGTTCGTCGAGAAGAGAACTGTCAACAAGCAAGATGCAGATGCCGCGATGGCACGTCTACACACCACCACGAACATGGATGAAGCTTTCAAGAACGCGGACCTGATCGTTGAGGCGGCTCCCGAGAACCTTGAGATGAAGAAGAAACTGTTCGCACAGATGGACAAGGCGGCGCCGAAACATGCCATCCTTGGATCGAACACGTCTACGCTCAGCATCACCGAACTCGGAAAAGTCACAAGCAGACCTGACAAAGTTGTAGGGCTGCACTTCTTCAATCCGCCACAGATGATGCCGCTTCTTGAGATCATCAAGGGAGCCCAGACAAGCGACGAGACGACAAGATTCGCATTGGACCTGGCAAAGAAACTCGGGAAGACGCCGGTACTTGTGAACAAAGATGTCAGAGGATTCATCGTGAACGGAATCCTTGCAGCAGTCTTCAACGAAGCATTCTGGTCGGTAGAACGGAAAGAGGCAACGAAAGATGAGATCGACGCCGCGATGAAGTATCAAGCCGGCTTTCCGATGGGAATATTCGAGCTGGCAGACTTCGTTGGCCTCGACATACTCAACAGCGTCGCCAGGGAGATGGAGGATGCATTTGGCGCCCGAGCCAAGGCCTGCCCGATCTATCAGCCGCTTGTGAAGGCCGGAAAACTCGGCCAGAAGACAGGAGAAGGCTTCTACAATTGGAGCGCCGGACGGCCCAGAATACCGTTCGAGTTGGCTGACAAGTTTGACCCGAACAGGCTCTACGCGATGGCAGCTAACGCTGCCGCTTGGCTTGTCCATGATAACGTAGCCACGCCCAAGGACATCGACACCGCGATGAAATTCGGTACTGGGTGGCCCTCAGGACCATGCGAGCTAGCCGACAAGATGGGTATTGACACAGTAGTCGAGACACTCAACGAGCTGCACACGAAGCATGCGGAGCCAATGTATGAGCCCTGCCCGCTCCTAGCAGAGTACGTCAAGAACGGTTGGCTGGGCAAGAAGACAGGCCAGGGATTTCACAAATACAAGTAACTACGGCGTGACGAATGCCTGTGAAGAACACGACCTAGCGGAGCATGTAGAGAGTTTCTTATAGTGGGCAGTGCGACTCCACTCGTACGTGAGGTTTCGAAGTTTGAGTGAAGGGAAGACCTACCAAGACATTATTGTCAAGAAAGAAGATGGAATTGGCTGGATCACACTCAACCGACCACACAGACTCAACACGATGACGATCGACATGATGAGCGAATTCATGTCAGCACTCAGCGATTTCGAATCTGATAAAGAAGTGAAGTGCGTTGTCGTGACAGGCGCGGGAGACAAAGCCTTCAGTGCAGGGGCAGATGTGACCTCATTCACTGGCGTGACTCCTGCGATGGCAGTCGACGCCTCGATGAAAGGCCACGAACTCACTGCACGAATTGAAGGACTGGGCAAACCAGTGATCGCTTGCATCAACGGCTACGCGCTTGGAGGAGGACTTGAGCTCTCCCTCGCATGTGACTTCAGAATCGCATCCGAGAGCGCCCAGGTGGGAGCGACCGAGATCAAACTCGGGCTGATGCCGGGTTGGGGCGGAACACAGAGACTCGCTCGCATCGTTGGTCTTGCAAAAGCGAAGGAACTCGTCATGCTCGGGGACCGGATCAAAGCTGAAGAAGCCCTCAAGATAGGCTTGGTTCACAGAGTGGTGCCAAGAGACAAGCTCATCGAAGAGACCAAAGCGCTTGCCAAGAACTTTGTAGAGGGACCACCGATAGCCCTGAAGGCTGCCAAGCAGGCTCTGAACTACGCCACTCAGGTTCCGCTGGAGGTAGGTCTTAAGTTTGAGTCAGAAGCATTTGGCATTGTACTTTCGAGCAAGGATGTGATGGAGGGCGTTTCCGCCTTCATGTCCAAGCGAAAGCCCGAATTCAAAGGAAAGTGACTTGACATGCCGATAGATTTTGGCTTCACAGAAGAGCAGGAACTTTTCAGGCGTACACTCAAGGACTACTTTGCGAAGAACCTGACACCGAAGGCCAAAGAGATACTGAAAGCACGGATGATCACGCCTGATGTCCACAAGGCGATAGTAAGCCAAGGTTTGCTCTGTCTACTACTCCCGAAGGAATTTGGAGGAAGCGAAGCAGACTACGTCACGTTCATCATAGCCGTAGAAGAACTAACAAAGGCTGACCCGACTGGAGTTGCGGGGATTCCGATCTGGTACGGTGCATCATGTTCTCGCATGCTTGCAGTCTACGGAACCGCCGAGCTGAAAGAGGAGATTCTACCGAAGGTTGTGAAGGATGGATGGATAACTCCGCTTCACAACACAGAGCCAGGATGTGGTACTGACTTCACGGCGATCACAACAACGGCGAAGAAGAACAATGGAGACTACATCGTCAACGGCGAGAAACAGATACTGAGTTGCGTTTCAGAGGCCCAGAAGTACGGTGGAGGATTCATCACTTCGGTCAAGACTCGACCTGAGCTTGGCTCGAAGGGTTTGAGCCTCATCTACATTCCTGTGACCTCGAACGGGATCACGACATCGATCTTTGAAGGCATGGGTATAGACCTCGGAGGTGTCCGGTATGAGAATACGAAAGTGCCGGAACACTACCTTGTTGGACCCGATGGAATGGGATATCAACTCACCTACGAATCGTTCGTCCACGCAAGAGTGCCGACCACAATGGCGATTGTGGCAGGGGCGGAGAAATGCCTGGAGGCTGGAATCGAGCACGTGAAGCAACGGCGGGCTTTCGGGCGACCGCTTGCTGGCCATGAAGGGATCCAGTTCGAACTTGCAGAGGACTACGCGAATGTACTGTCCGCACGATGGCTTTGCTATCGAGCAGCCTGGCTCGTAGACAGATACCACGCTGGCAGGGCATCATTCTACGACGCCATGATGGCTGCCTCCTGCGCCAAGCTAGTCGCATCTGAAAGCTGCATGAAAGCGATCAGCGATGTCTTAGAATGGTTCGGCGGCATGGGAACGACCACGGACTACGACGTGCAACAAGCGTTCAGGACGACTAGACAGGCAATCGTTGCCGAAGGAACCAGGAACGCCCAGAAGATCGTCATCGCCCTTCAGCTGCTCGGCTCAGACTTCGCGGCCTGGAGAAAGTGGGAAGAAGCAGGAAAGTAGCTAGGCTTTCCAACCACCCCTCTCGGGGGGGTTTCCTCCTTTTTGGAATGATTAGTCTGCACGACTCAGTTTATCAACCTCTTGAACGAACCGAACCCAAGCCCACGACGGCGCCAGACCCCCCATCGACGAGACCACAAGTCGTAGTTAGCGTTTTATAGATTCACGACTGTAGCAAGACTGGTGCCGATTCTTTGGAGAAACCCTGGTTCAAGTTTTGGCCGGAAGGAGTGCCAAGATCAATCGATTATCCGAAGATTACGTTGGGTGAAGCGCTCAGAGAAAGCGCGAAGACATTCCCCGATAATGCTGCAATTATCTTTCTCGGTAGACGCATAACCTACCGCGAACTTGACGAGCTGGTCGACAGGTTTGCGACTGCACTGCAAGGTTTAGAAGTGAAGAAGGGCGATCGGGTTGGAATATTCTTGCCGAATATTCCACAGTTCGTGATCGCTTTCTACGGAGCACTGCGTGCAGGGGCGATCTGTGTCTCATGCAGTCCCCTCTACAAGGCAAGGGAGCTGGAGCACCAGCTCAACGACGGCGGAGTCGAGACACTAGTCGGAATGGATACGCTCTACCCGATAGTTCAGGAAATCAGAGATAAGACCAAACTGCGAAACGTTATCACAACTAGCCCGCGTGATTACCTTTCACCATTGCTGAGATTGCTCGCCCCACTCAAGGGTGTGAAGTCACACAAATGCCCTGGAGCTCTTGATTTTCTAACACTCATGAAGGAGCACGGGCCTAACCCCAAAGCAGTCGATGTCAAGCCAGAGGACTTGGCATTGCTTCAGTACACAGGCGGCACAACAGGTGTGCCGAAGGGGGCGATGATCACTCACAGGAATCTCGTCGTCAATGCACGTCAGTGTGAGGCTGAGTTGCCGATCCGTCGAGGAGCTGACATACATGTCTGCGTGTTGCCACTGTTCCACATATTCGGCATGACTACCGGCATGAATGCTCCCGTCCTTACTGCCACTTCGATGCTGATGATCCCTGACCCTCGTGATCCGAAGGGCATACTCAGCGCGATCAGCAAGTACAAAGCGACAGTCTTCTGCAGCGTCCCAACAATGTACGTTGCTCTCATCAACAGACCAGATATCGCGAAGTACGACCTGACCAGTACGCGAGCATGCATTTCAGGTGCGGCCCCACTGCCGGTCGAAGTCCAGAAGAGATTCGTACAAATCTCAGGAGCCCGCTTGGTGGAGGGATACGGCCTCACAGAAACAAGCCCCTGCACGCATGCGAATCCGCTTGATGATCCCAAGAAGAACCGTCCGGGATCCATTGGAATTCCGTTCCCGGATACCGATGCGAAGATCGTTGACCTTGAGACGGGCACGAAGGACCTCAAACCGAACGAGGTGGGAGAACTGGTCATCAAAGGACCACAGGTCATGCAAGGCTACTGGAACAAGCCCGATGAGACCGCCAATGCGCTCAGGAACGGTTGGTTCTACACTGGCGACATCGCAAAGATGGATGAAGATGGCTACTTCTACATTGTCGACCGGAAGAAAGACATGATCGATGTTTCAGGGCTCAAAGTGTGGCCGCGCGAGGTCGAAGAGGTGCTCTACGAACACCCCGCTATCAGTGAAGCCGCAGTACTAGGCGTGCCTGACGCTTACCGAGGCGAGACAGTCAAGGCATATGTCATACTCAAACCTGGCTATGAGGACAAAGTGACAGAAGAGGACATCATCAAGTTCTGCAAGGACAGAATCGCCACCTACAAAGCGCCCAGATCAGTTGAGTTCAGGACATCACTGCCGAAGACACTCGTTGGAAAGATACTGAGACGAACGCTCAGGGAAGAACTAGAGCTCAAGAAGCAATAGCTACTCTCGAAGAACAGAGAAGACCTCAGCTAAGGTATTCGAACGTCAACAAAGCGGAGCTTCTCGACCCATGGATTGATCTCAGCAAGAAAGCTTCTCAAGCGTAGGACAGGAACAATCGGCACTCCGTCCACCAGCCTCAAAGAAACGTCAGCAAGTGCCAACACGACTGGAAGGAAGCGTGCCGATTCCCAGCCGGCAAACGAGAACTTCAGTCGACAAGCCGGGAGAACCTGGGAGAGGGAGAGAACTCGCAGCAGCTGGTGCCTAGCCGCAGCAGCAATTCTGCCGGGAGCCCACCCGTGATGCCAGTGTTTGCAGTCAACACACAGCACTACCGGTTCCTTAGCGCCCATGACATCGATCTCGAACTTCTGTCCTGATGCTTTGAACACAAAGTGATTCCTTGTCTCGTATCCATCTCGAGAGAGAACCTGATTCACGAAAGTCTCGAATTCCTGCCATCTAAGCTCCCTAGCAACGCGCTCAGGGTCGGCGCCAGCAGCGACTGCAAGTTGTGCAATCCTCAGTCGCTGTGCAGGGTTGACGCGGATCTCTTCATTGGAGACGCTGACCGCATCTTCCTCCTCAAGCTTCTGCACCGACTCCCCAACGAGAGAAGCGCAGATCCTGCCCCCTGCAGTAAGATCGTGGGCTTGACAGACCGAATCCTTTCTTGTCTCATGCAGCAGCGCAATATGCAAAGTGGTGCTCGTCATGGCCGAATCTCAGTCGCCTTTGAGTGATGTGTTGCTCTTTCGCGCAAGAGCGAATGTAAGCCAGAGAGACGAGTAACAGTGTTACCTTAGTGTTCTCAGAGAATCATGAAGCAGAGCACCAGGATAACGAGCGCCAAGCCGAACAAGATCTTTCTACCATTCGAGAGTGATGAGACATCGTCCAAGGGCTCGACGCCAGCCCGTCCGCCTCGCGTGAACATCAATATCAGAATCAGCAGCGCGAAAGGCCAGTACCCTGCTAGTGCAAGCGCTACGAGGCCGATGCTGCTTGCGATTCTGTGACCCTTTGGCCCGAGGGCGGCTCTCATTATGTGCCCGCCGTCGAGTTGCCAAGCCGGGACTATGTTGAGAAAAGTGATCAGGGCCCCGATCTCGGCGGCAAAGGCAACCTGAGTCAACACTACGAGCTGACCTGGAGCAGCAGTGCGAATGTCAAGGTAGCTGAGTAGTATCATCAGTAGCGGTGTTCTAGGCCATTCTTGAACAGTGAGCAACCCCTGGCTCACAAGAGTTGCTACCTGCGCCTCCTGGACGAGAGGTGCAGTGAGTATGCTGACAATCGCGACAACGATCGTTGCAAGGAAGCCTACTACAGGCCCGCTGAATCCGAGGTCGAACAATTCGTCTCTGTTTGCCGGAGGACTCTTCAGCGAAATGACCGCGCCAAAGGTCCCGAAAGGAGGCGGACCAGGAATGAAGTATGGGAGAGTAGAGTCCATTCCATGTGCTGTGGCCGCTAGCTTGTGACCTGACTCGTGAAGTGCAATGATTCCGAAAAGTGAAGCTGCGAACATGGCAATTTGAGCATTGAGATCCAAGCGTCGAAAAACTGTCGCCAGGAGTTGCGGATCCATCGACTGGGTGAGGCTGTAGCTTGCGAAGAGTATGGTCCCAATAGTCGCGAACATCAACAGAACGTTCATCATAGGATTCGATGATCGTGCCTTTATCCTTTGGAAGATCTTGATGAGAAGCTTGTCTGGCTCGGAGCGAACTGACGCGCTCAAATGATAGGTGCCCAGATCGCCTATGAGCTGTTTGAATTTCTCTTTGGTGGACTCCCTCTCAACAAGGAAGTTGGGGATTCCATACTGATCGACGTAGGCATCGATGACATTGAATCGTCCCTGGACGACCGCTCTCAATCCGCCTAGGTCAGGATTTGCGCCCGCCTCGTAGGCAGGCGTATCGCGTTTTGTTGACCAAGACCAAGAGGCGGATGACAAAGCGAAATCCCCTGCCGTTCGAGGCCATGCATCGAAGAGGCATTTCACTTAAACGTATTGATATCCTAATGAATTACGCCAACATCCCAAATGCCTTATAGTATCCATATGCCCACATTTGCCGTCAGAATTGAAATGCTGACGGAAACCAAATTCTCCCTGAGGCAGTTCAACACGGCCGATGTCGAATCCGTCATCGAGATCAACAGGACATGTCTCCCCGAGAACTACGCCTCATTCTTCTTCATAGACACATTTCGAAGCTGCCCTAACGCGTTCATAGTAGCTGAGGTGGGCACCCGTATGGTCGGCTACATTATGTGCCGAATCGAACACGGTTTCTCCGATATCAAACGTATCAAATTCATCCGCAAAGGCCACATCATATCCGTAGCTGTCCTTCCCGACTTCAGGCGAGCTGGCATTGCTTCTGATTTGGTAAGGAATGCACTTGAAGCCCTACGTCAAGTGGGTGCTGACGAGTGTTTCCTAGAAGTAAGAAGTACGAACGATGCCGGTATCAGGCTGTATGAGAAACTCGGATTCACATTGGCTAGACGGGTCGCCCACTACTATGCCGATGGGGCAGAGGCTCAAGCTATGGTGATTCCACTAACGAAAGGAGACTATTCCTCTTCGGAGAACACCGAAAGCCAAGCTGAACATCCAGTGTGAGCTCACGGGATCATGCACAAGCGCTATGTACAATTGGCGTTGTGGAAAGGGCCGTGCATAGACCTTGGATTGGCTCGAGACAATCAGAGAGGATCTCCGAAAAGCCACTGTCGTTCGCATTCAGACAGAACAAGGACAGTACGAGTATGTCGTGAACCCACTGAGCTCTGGCGTTCCTGAGATACCTACTGAAGCGTTGTGGGGTTGTGCATTTGAAGTCGCGAGAGTAGGCAACGTAAGAGCCGCTAACAAGATTGTCACACCAGAAGCCATGGGAATACATGTCGCCACGGCCTTGAGCCTTGTCACAGGCGCTCCCATGCTCGTTATCAGAAAGAAATCCTACATGTTGCCCACAGAGATCAAGATTGTCAAGAGAACTGGTTACTCAGAAGACATCATGTACGCAAACGGATTGAAACGTGGAGACTCGATTCTACTTGTCGACTCGATAATCGCCACGGGCGGCACATACGCCGCAATCATAAAGGAACTACTCTCACATGGAATCATAATAGCAGACGCGATCGCGGTCATCGAGCGAGTAGAATTCGGCGGCGTCGCAAGAGTCAAGAAGGAAACAGGAATCACTGTCAAGACACTCATAAGACTGCGACTGGACCACGGCAAGCCCTCAATAGAGTAGGAGAACACAACAAGCAAGCGGATTTGACGTGACGTAAAGGTTAACTTCTCAAACGACCCAACCTGACGTGGTCGATATGACCGTCAAATGCCTCAATTGCGGATCTGACAACCGAGGCGAAGCAAACTACTGTCTGAAATGCGGGATGAGTATCATTTCGCCTCGTCCTCATGGCGTGCCTCACGTTGAGACGGCATTGTCTGAGGCTGAGGCATCGATGGGAGCAAGATGCTCATTCCATCCATTAGCAGTAGCGACATACCTATGCAGTAGATGCAGCAGGCCACTCTGCAGGTCGTGTGGTCTGCCCTCTTTCGGAGTAGTGCTCTGTCCTTTGTGCAGGGCTGGCCCAGTTCAACCGTGGCCTTTGTCTCCGCACCCGGTGACTAGGCCTCCCTACCCGATGACTATGTCAGCTTGCTGTCTCAGTCAGAGCTCCGGTTGCTGATTTCGGCAGAGCTAGGCCCATCTTTGCAGCGCAGACAAGGAGACAGATCATCGTCGGCAAATAGATGACCAGGATCTCAAAATCAAGCGCTAGAAGTAGCCGCCCTGACAATCTCAAACCTAAGAAGAACGCTGAGACCAGAACCAACAAGAGAAGTGAGTAGGCCCATTCTCGAGTGGCACTTGGCTCCACAGTCGACCAGTCCGTATACGACAACCACACACTAGTCTTCGTGCGTCAGGAGCAGCCTCAAGGCTATGTTCTGACTTGCACCATCGGGAAGAGTCCTTCTGATGCTGATAGGAAGCGCCCCGGCCTCGAGCTCCTGCATTGCTATGTCTATTGCGGACATACTGCCAGGGTCGACGTCGATGAGAACGGGTGCTCCCAATGCGATCTGAAGGGCACGGGCGCCAACGACTCTTGCCTTCTCGAAACGTGTAAGTTTCCGAGGGCCGATCAGAGCAGTCTCTTGACGCCTAGTACTCGCCCGCTTCTTCACCACTATCTTCTGGCCCCTTGGGTGGACCTTTCATTTCTTTCTTGGAAGCCGAGATTACGTCATCTACCTTGAGAATCATTGCAGCTGCTTCGCTGGCCGACTTCACTAGCTGGATCTTGACTGCAAGAGGTTCATAGACGTTTTGCTTGGACATGTCAGCGACCTTTCCTTTGAATGGATCTACACCTGCCCATACGATTTTCTGGTCATGTTTTGTTCTCAGCTCAACCTGGATGTCGATCGGGTCTAGTCCTGCGTTCTCTGCTAGCACCATAGGCACCGACTCAAGAGCTTCCGCAAATGCCCGCACTGCGAGCTGTTCCCTTCCCGCGAGCTTGTCCGCGTACACTCGTAACCGCTTAGCAACCTCTGCTTCAGGCGCACCTCCGCCTGCGACTACTTTAGGATTGACAACTACGTCTCTAACGACGCAGAGCGCATCGTGAACGACGCGTTCTGCCTCGTCGACGATTCGTTCCGTGCCTCCTCTTACGAGAATGGTGACCGCCTTGGGGTTCTTGCAGCCTTCCACGAAGGTCATCTTGTCATCTGCAACTTTCCTCTCTTCCACCAGCTGAGCAGCACCAAGGTCTTTGCTGCTGAAATCCTCGATGTTCGTGACCACATGAGCGCCAGTTGCTTTGACAAGCTTCTCCATATCGGACTGCTTCACCCGTCGCACCGCAAGCACACCTTTCTTGGCGAGAAAGTGTTGTACGACATCGTCGATTCCCTTCTCGCAAATGGCTACGTTCGCGCCCGCGGAAACGATCTTGTCAACCATTTCTTTCAGCATCTTCTCTTCTTCGTCGAGGAATGCTTTCATCTGTTCTGGATTCTTTATGTTGAGTTTGGCGTCGAATTCTGTCTTCTCAACTTCGAGTGGACAGCTGATGAGAGCGATCTTGGCGTTCTCTACACGTCTCGGCATTCCTGGATGGACGACCTCTTTGTCCAATAGGACGCCCTGTATGAGCTTCGTGTCTGAGAGAGACCCGCCTGGTTTCTTCTCGACCTTGATGTCATCGATGTCAACTTTGTAGCCCTTTCCATCCTTCTCAGCCACCTCCAGAACCGATCGCACTGCAATGTCGCTTACTCCATCCTTGTACTCGGCCAGCATCTTCGTTGCTACAGCAACTGTCGCGACCTTCTTCAGCATCGACTTGTCTACAGGGTCGACCTTGATCGCGATGTCTTCAAGGATTTCAAGCGCCTTCTCTGCCGCGATTCTGTATCCGTCCGCTATGACGGTTGGGTGAATGTCCTTGTCGATCAGTTGTTCAGCCTTACCTAGCAGTTCTCCAGTTAGCACAACCGCGGTTGTAGTTCCGTCTCCGACCTCGTCATCCTGGGTCTTAGCGACTTCAACCAGCATCTTCGCTGAGGGGTGCTGAACGTCCATTTCGTCAAGAATCGTCGCGCCGTCGTTTGTGATGGTGACATCCCCGAAACTGTCAACAAGCATCTTGTCCATTCCCTTGGGTCCAAGGGAGGATTTGACAGACTCGGCAACGATCCGTGCCGCAGCTATGCTTGCATGTTGCGCTTCTCTGCCGCTAGCACGCGATGTGCCTTCCCTCAGAATGAGTACAGGCTGTCCTGCAAATTGCGTGGCCAAACATCATAACCTCTTCTTCAAAGGAGACCGAGACGAAAAAAATCTCCTTATATAAGTATTGCGTCGCCACGGCTCCAACATCACGACGCATTGTTCACAGACTCCCAATTCCGGGAAACGCAACGCAAGAACACGGATACTGTCTGAGCACGCGAGCGAACCCTGTCTCCCTTTGGCTGGAGCAAAGTGCCTGTGATCGCACATCTGGCAGACTGGTGCACGTTACCTCGATGGAATGATGTGAGATCTTGAAGAAAGGCTTGTACTCACGCGGTAGGAAGCAACCACCACTCGGATACCGCAAGTGTCGTGACTACGAGATAGATCATCCGAGAAACACTTAGATTTTCCATCATCATAGAGTGTATGCGTGGCAATGAACTCAATGCGAGACATGATATCGATCAATCAGCCAGCGATTGGAAAGGAAGAGATCGAAGCCGTCGTTGAGGTTCTCAAGAGCGGGATCCTCAGTGAAAAGAGCGGACGAGGACCACGGGTCCTGCAGTTCGAGAAAGACTTCTCCAAGTATGTCGGCGCCAAACATGCGGTCGCAGTTTCGTCTGGAACCGCGGCGCTCCACTCTGCTCTATTGGCTGTTGGAATTCAACCTGGGGACGAAGTGGTTGTCCCCTCTTTCACGTTCTCTGCTACTGCAGAAGCCGTAGTCCTTGCAGGAGGAAGGCCCTCATTCGCCGACATTGACGCCGACACTTACGCGATCACGCCGGAATCAATCGAGGCGGCCTTGACAAGCAAGACCAAGGCGATCTTACCTGTGCACATGTACGGCTTGTGCGTGGATATGGATCCGATAATGGAATTGGCACGCAACCGCGGACTCATAGTCATTGAGGATGCGGCCCAAGCTCATGGTGCGGAATACAAGGGGCGCAGAGCCGGCTCGATAGGTGACGCAACCTGCTTCAGCTTCTATGCGGGCAAGAATATGACA
>JBAVVE010000006.1:0-10249 GCA_049697135.1 Bathyarchaeia archaeon
ACATAGTCACCTGCGACATGGAATTCGCATCGAATCTCTTTCCTTGGCAAGCGCTCGCCAAGCGCTACGGCTTGGAACTGAGAGTAATACGTAATCGCGACGGTAGGCTACAGATGGAAGATTTCGATGACGCCATCGACTCAAAGACAAGGATCGTTGCCATCTCATACGTTCAGTATTCGAACGGTTTCAGGATCAACCTCGGGGAGCTTTCGAAGATAGCACACGAAAAAGGCGCCTACATTGTCACAGATGCTGTTCAGGCTGTCGGCCAGATGCCGGTTGACGTGTCTAAGCTCGGGGTTGATTTCTTCGCGACGAGCGGGTACAAGTGGCTGCTCTCACCAATCGCGACAGGATTCCTGTTTGTCAGACGGGACCTGTTCGAAGAGCTTTGGCCTACCATCGTGGGATATCGATCAGACCAGCATCCTATGGGATTCAGCTTCAGAGAATTCAACCCCGCGCAGACAGCTCACAGATATGAGGCTGGTCAACTGAACTTCCCCGGCTTTGCAGGAATGGGAGAAGCTATCGCGCTCCTGCAGAGCTTCGGTCCTGAGAACGTGTGGCAGAGGATTCTTGCTCTTGTAGATCGGTTGGTTGATGGCTTACAGCGAGACACGCGCGTACAATTGAGAAGTTGTCTGGATGAGGAATCCAGATCTGGTATCGTGAACGTGGCTTGTCAGGATCCTGATTCAGCATCGCAGCGCCTACTGGAGCATGGAGTAGTTGTTTCCGTTAGGGGAGGTGGGCTGCGAATCTCTCCGCACTTCTACAATACGGAGAAAGAGATTGACAAACTGATTTCAGAGCTCAAGCATCTCTAGAGCAAGACGCTGTCAGCTCTGACTTGCCCTTTCAGCGCAGGCAGCTACAGGGCCTTCGCGATCTCATCCAGAGCTTCAGGATTGTCTAGTGTTGAGAGGTCTCCCAGTTCAGTTTTGCCGAGCAGCCTTGACCTGATGAGTCTTCTGACCACTTTGCCTGATCGTGTCTTCGGGAGTTGTCGTACGAATCGGATGTCTCTCGGTCTGAACGTCTTCCCCATTACCGCTGCTACTTGATCCTTCAGTGTTTCCCTGAGGTTGTCGGTTGGTTCAATACTCGGTTTGAGAACTACGAAGCAGGTGACTTCTTCGCCTTTCACTTCATCAGGGACACCAACAGCTGCGGCCTCCGAGACGCTCGGATGTTCCACAAGTGCTGATTCTACCTCCGCTGGTCCAACGCGCCTGCCTGACACTTTGATTGTGTCGTCCGCTCGTCCCAGCACGAACCAGAATCCGTCCTTGTCCACAAGTGCCCAGTCTGCATGGTACCAAACCTTCGGCCACCGGGACCAGTAGGTCTCAATGTACCTCTGCGGATCGTTCCAGAATCCCTTAGTCATCGACGGGCACGCCTTCTTCATGACAAGGTAACCGACCTCTTCCCGCACAGGCCTTCCTTCCTCATTGAAGACATCAACATCCATCCCCAAGCCCGGGCCTCCCACAGTGCAGGGTTTGAGCGGTGTGAGTGGCGACGGAGTGAGGTGTGGCGCGATGAGTTCAGTGCCGCCTGTGATGTTGATGATCGGGCATCTTGATCCTCCCACTTTCTCAAAGAACCAAGTCCATGACTCCGGGTCCCAGAGTTCTCCGGTTGAGCCCAGTATCCTAAGGCTTGAGAGGTTGTGCCCCGCCAGATGCTGATCTCCGTACCTCATCAGCAGCCTGACCAGGGTCGGAGAGATCCCGAATACCGTTACTCCGAAGTCTCCAACGATCTTCCACAATCTGTCCGGCCTCGGGTAGTCGAATGCACCTTCGAACAGGACGACTGTGCTTCCAAGATTCAGGTTCCCGATCAGCATCCATGGGCCCATCATCCATCCGATATCGGTGACCCAGAAGAATACATCATTATCCTTGGTGTCGAAATGATATGCCACATCTTTCGTGCATTCAAGCAGCGGTCCGGCGTGTGTATGAACACACCCCTTCGGTTTGCCAGTGGTTCCTGAACTATAGAGGACTAGGGACACGTCCTCAGAGTCCAACTCTGCGGTTGAGCATTCCTTAGATTGACTCCTGACCAAGTCGTCCCACCAGATATCCCGCGCACTTGACCAGGGCACCTCAACACCAAGTCTCTTGCAGACAACAACATGCTCGATGCTCTTCACCAGATCGGCTGCAGCATCGGCCTCTTTCTTTACCTGGAGGCTCCTACCTTTTCTTAGTGTTCCATCTGCTGTCACCAAGATCCTCGCCTTAACATCATTGAGTCTCGATGCAACAGCAGACGCTCCAAACCCTGAGAAAATCGGAACACAAATCGCTCCAAGCTTGAAAGCGCCGAACATAGAGACGGGAACTTGTGGTGACATTGGCATGTAGAGTCCTATGGCGTCGCCTTTTCGTACGCCCAGGCTCTTGAGGCCGTTTGCGAATCTGTTAACTTCCTCGCCGAGAGTTCCGTAGGAAAGTTTTCTTACTTGCCCGTCTTCGCCTTGCCAGATGATGGCGGTCTTATCCCTTCTTGCCTTCGCATGTCGGTCGATGCAGTTGTGGGCAATGTTGAGTTTTCCTCCAATGAACCACCGAGCCCACTCAATACCTTTCGAAGTATCCAAGATCTTCTCGTAGGGCCTGAACCATTCGATGTTCAGGTCCTCTGAAGCGGCATCCCAGAACCATTCTACGTCGTCTATGGATCGCTTGATCAACTCGTCAAGCGTCTCTATGCCGTGCTTCTGCATGAACCGCTTCATGTTGCTGTTGTCGACGTACTGGCGCGTGGGGTTCCAGACAATCGACATTGCCCTTCAACTCTTCGAGGCTACGGCGTTGGGTATTTAGGGTTTCGAGGTACCACTCGATCGAAGCTTTTTTAACGGATCACGGTCGGCGTGTCGTGTCCTGAGGGTTCGAATGGTGAGCACGGCGCAGAAGATCGAATATCCCGCCCGTCTTAGGGAGATGCTAGACCGCGCGCTGAAAGACACGGAAGGTTTCTGGGGCGAGGCGGCTCGTGAATTACATTGGTTCAAGCCATGGAATCGAGTCTTTGAGTGGAATTATCCAGACTTCAAGTGGTTCGTTGGAGGCCTAACGAACCTTTCGTACAATTGTGTGGACTATCATGTTCTCCAGAAAGGAAGAGGAGAGAAGGCAGCTATCATCTGGGAATCAGGGGAAACCGGCGAAAGCAGGACACTGACTTACAGAGAACTGTTCGAAGAGGTCAAGAAGTTCGCGGCGGCTCTGAGGGCTCTCGGTGTCGAGAAAGGTGACAGAGTCACCATCTACATGCCTATGGTTCCAGAAGCGGCTGTTGCGATGCTAGCCTGCACAAGGATTGGGGCAATACACTCCGTCGTCTTCGGAGGATTCGGTGCCGGCGCCTTGGCAGAGAGAATAGTTGACGCGGGCTCCAAGGTGCTCGTAACGGCTGATTTGGCCTACAGGCGAGGAAAAGAGGTCAACCTCAAGGAGGTTGCTGATGAGGCCCTGCAAACAGCCAGTCAAGTCCAGAAAGTTGTGGTGCTCAAGAGAGGCTCGAAAGAGCCTCAGATGAAGAAAGGCAGAGACATCTACTGGGACGAGGCGCTCGACGCTGGTAAGTCAGGGAATGCAGATTTTGCACAGATGGAGTCCAATGAGCTCGTCTTCATACTTCATACATCAGGCACAACCGCGAAGCCCAAGGGCACTGTGCAGCCTCACGGGAGTTATCAGGTCTACATCCATTCCATGGGCAAATGGGTCTACTCCATGAGCGACCGCGACATCTGGTGGTCGACATCAGACATCGGTTGGATCGTCGGTCACAGCTACGTTGTCTATGGGCCTCTTCTGTTCGGCTGCACTACTCTGATGTACGAGGGTGTCCCCGATTACCCTGAGCCAGACATTTGGTGGAAGATCGCAGAGAAGCACCGCGTGACAAAGATGTGGATTTCGCCGACTGGCGTGAGAGCCCTGATGAAGTACGGCGACGAATTCCCGGCGAAACATGACCTTAGTTCCATAAACCTCGTTGTTTGTGCTGGTGAGGTTCTGAATCCTCCCGCTTGGAAATGGTTGCAGCAGACTGTGCTCAAAGACAAAGTGCCAGTTATCGATCACATGTGGCAGACAGAGAGTAGCGGCCCCGTGGTCGGCAACCCGGTCGGCATAGCTATGCTCCCGATCAAGCCAGGCTCAGCCGCGATACCTCTGCCCGGCATCGAGGCAGATATAGTGAACGAGCAAGGTGAGTCGCTCCCTGTGGGTGCCAAGGGTACCTTCGTCTGCAAGCGCCCATTTCCGGGATTGACTCCTACGCTTTGGAAAGATCACGACAGATACGTGAAGGACTACTGGGCGCGCATTCCTCGGCGATACTATACTGGCGACGCTGCATTGAGGGATGAGGACGGATACATCTGGTTCCTCGGCAGAATGGATGAAGTAATCAAAATCGCCAGTCACCGCATCGGCACGATCGAGATCGAGAGCACGCTCATCGGAAATCCAGCAGTGGCAGAGGCGGCAGTCGTGGGCAAACCTGACGAAGCAAGAGGCGAAGTAGCTGCAGCTTTCGTTGTGCTCAAAGCCGGCAACGCCCCTAGCGAGGATCTGAAGACAAGTCTGCGTGAGCTCGTGCGGAAATCAATGGGCAAGATCGTTGTTGTTGACGAAATCAACTTTGTCGACATGCTTCCCAAGACAAGAAGTGGGAAGATCATGAGACGCCTCATCAAGGCAATGATAACCGGGCAGCCACTCGGTGACTACTCTACGATCGAGGACGAAGGGTCAATAGAAGAGATAAGAAGAGCTGCGGAAGCTCTCATGGCTGGCTTGAAGAAGAAAACCTGAACGACGTTGGGGCAGAGGCGGCCCCAAGCTTGTCACATGGCTTCCCTGCGCAATCGCGCACCTGCCGCAGCAAGCCGGTTGAGTCTTGCACGCTGGCGTCTAGTGGCTTGCCGAAGAGCAGCAGCTCTGGTGTGGAGCAGTCTCAATGTCTCTCTTGGCTGAGTCGATCCAATGGATCTCTTCCGCCCAACCACAGCCTCGAGAGTTCCTAGGCGAGCTAGTCTATCCTTGAGGCGTTCGGGCATGGTTCCAAGAGTGGCCTGCGCTTTCTCGAAGACAAGCTTTGGCCACAGATCCGATTCTTTCGATCCTTTTCTCATGAACTCACTCGCTGCCGAGGCCACAATTTGGTGAGCTAAACGGAAGGGAACTCCGAGATCGGTCACGAGCATATTCGCAAACTCGGTCGCCGTGGTTGCGGTCAGGTCAGCTCTTCCAGAATCAAGTGATATGACCTTTGTTGAGGAGATGACTGTGCGGAGCATGGTCAGTACTTCCTCCATTGTCTTTGAGGCGTTCCAGATTTGAGGCGTGATCTCCTGCAGGTCCAAGTTATAGCCTGTGGGAAGTGAGTGAAGGATCGTCGTGACTTGTGAGAGCGCCCCCGCGGGAAAAGCACACTTCGCTCTGGCAACTTCGACTACGTCAGGGTTCTTCTTTTGTGGCATTATGCTGCTCGTGAATGAGAGGTCATCAGGCAGTTGCAGCTGACCCACCTCAGGAGTCATATGGAAAATGACGTCTTCCGCGAGCCGACTGATATTGACCGCAAGCTGCACCATGTCGCTTAGAAATTCGAGTGCAAAGTCCCTAGAGCCGACAGCATCCAATGAGTTTTCGATGAGTCCATCGAATCCTAGAAGGGCCGCTACGAGGTGTCGGTCGATTGGGATACTGGTGCCGGCGAGAGCGCAAGCGCCCATGGGTGAGAGATTCAGTCGAGCGTAGAACTCTTCGAGACGCTGAAGATCGCGCAGGGTTGAGTCGTGGAATGCCATCATGTAGTGGCCGTAAGTTATCGGCTCAGCGGGTTGTTGATGGGTTCTTCCAATCATCAGTGTCTTGTGATGATCTCGGATGGTCTTCTGGAGCGTCGATAGGAGAGCAACGAGCAGGTCTGTTATCCGGAGAACCTCGCCTCTGAGGCGCATTCGTATCGCGGTTGCCACCTGATCGTTTCGACTCTTCCCTAACTGTAGATTACCTCCAGCGGACTTGCCCGCACGCTTGATTACCGCTTCTTCGACCAGCACGTGGACATCTTCGGCCTTCGTGGACCTTGGCATGGCGCGAAGCTCCGCAAGCGCCTTCAAGATCTTGCGAGCGTCTTTTCGGGTGACTATCCTCATTCGCCTGAGCATGACGATGTGTGCTTGGTTGATCTGGATGACAGATTGAAAGAGGTACTTGTCGGATTCAATACTCGAAGTGAATCGCGTGGCCTCTCTGTCTGCGGGTCCGAGTCTTGACGCACGATACAGGGAAGACATAAGCCTGACTCTAGCTCTGATGCTTCTTGCGTGATTAGGGTCCTTGTTCTGATTGCCACCGATTCGGCTCTCTTTCGATTCCTAGAATTGGGCTTCGCCTAGCGGGATCCAAACTTGCCGTATGTCTGATGGCCGGCTTCCGCTCAGTCAGTCACTATAGGAGGAATCGCAGAAGTGGCGAGCTGAGCCTTGGCTTTCATCTTGTAGGCGACCCTTGTAGGAAGCCCCCATATCTCAATGAATCCAGACGACCAACGTTGGTCGAACTTTGAGCCGGCCTCGTACGTTGCAAGGTTCGCATCATACAGAGACATCGGTGATGAGCGACCTACAACACTCGCGAGCCCCTTGTAGAGCTTCATGCGAACATTGCCCGTCACCCGTTTCTGTGTCTCGTCTATGAACGCGTCCAGGTCTTCACGTAGCGGGTCATACCAGAGGCCAGTGTAGACTAGGAACGACCATTGTTGGTCAACCTGCTGTTTGAAGCACAACTCATGTCGTGTCATCACAGCCTTCTCAAGATCACTATGAGCTTCAAGCAGCACCGCAGCTGCGGGGCACTCGTATATCTCTCTGGACTTAATTCCGACAAGACGATCTTCGAGATGATCGACTCTCCCAACGCCGTGGCGCCCCGCAATTGCGTTTAGACTCTCAATCAGCTTCACCGGGTTCAGAGAGGTTCCATTCACAGCCACTGGCACGCCTTGACTGAACTCAATCTCAAGGTATTCTGGCTCGTTCGGGGCTTTCTCAGGTGAAACCGTCCACTCATAGATGTCAGAGGGTGGTTCGCGGCTCGCATCTTCAAGAACGCCCGACTCGATGGAGCGTCCAAAGAGGTTCTGGTCAATGCTGTACGGCTTGGCCAAGTCGACAGGAACTGGAATCCCCTTCTCTTTCGCATATCGCATCTCCTCTGCCCTAGTCATGTTCCACTCCCGGATCGGGGCAACTATCTTCAAATCAGATGCCAGTACCTTGATTCCCACATCGAATCTGACCTGATCGTTCCCTTTGCCGGTACACCCATGCGCTGCTGCGACCGCTCCTTCCTTGCGAGCAATCTCGACAAGCTTCGAAACGATCAACGGACGTGCGAGTGCAGTGCTAAGCGGATACTTACCCCCATACAGGGCATTGGCCTTGATACCTGCAAAGGCAAACTCCTCAGCGAACTCGTGTCTCACATCGATTGAGTAGTGTCGTGCAGCGCCGGACTTGAGGGCCTTCTGCTCGATCGCCTGAAAATCGTCTCCCTGCCCGACATTTGCAGTCACGGTGACGACGTCAAGGTCGTACTTCTCTTTGATCCACGGGATCGCTACCGAGGTGTCCAAGCCGCCTGAATAGGCGAGAACTGCTCGTTCAACCATAGACAATCATCTACTTTCTAACGGATTCGTAATGAAGTCCGCCTAATCCATAAGGATTCATTAATAAGCCTTGCGCGATTATAGGAAATCTTTTATGGCTTGTTCATGAGCGGCTAAGAATTCTTGATATAGCTCCCAGAAACAGTTCAGTCGGGATGTCCTTGCCTGAGCTGGATGAAGTCGACAAGGCGATCCTGAGAAGGCTCCAAAAGGACGCACGCGTCTCGTTCAACGAGATTGCGAAAGAGGTCGGGACGAGCGAAGCAACAGTTTTCGTCAGAATTAAGAAACTCCAGAAGAACGGCGTCATAAGGGCGTTCAGGGCGATCGTTGATCCTGAAAGTGTCGGGAAACAGGTAACCGCATTCGCGCTCGTTCGGGCGGAACCAAAGTCGTACGCGAAAGTGCTCGCGGAACTCCAGAACTTGGATGATGTCTGCGAGGTCTACGACGTAACCGGCGCCTATTACTCAATAATCAAGATGAGGACGAGTACATCAGAGCAGCTCGCAAAGGTGCTCGATAAGATCGGCGAGATCGACGGGATCGTGGGAACGGAAACAGTTATCGCACTCAGAACCATCAAGGAAGAAACTGAAATCAAGTTCTGAGCTTCAGACACACACGACAAGAATCCAGAATGCCTGCTGGGCCTGTGAAGCATTCTCCGAGTTTGTCGCTGGCAATCTTTATTTCAGGGCCGTTCGGTGAGTCCTGTCGGTCCCGCGGTAGCTCAGCCTGGTAGAGCTTCCGAGCCAGGTGAACAGCCTGACGGAGACGCTGTAGACCTGTGCCGACGGCACGGGCCGTCCAGCCTACTAGGCGTACAACGGAAACCGGAGTCTCGCACCCGCGAGACGGAATATCGCCTGTTCAAATCAGGCCCGCGGGACCATTTCTCAAATCAGACGTTCAGGAACATTTCCTGGATCATGTGACACGTGGGGCGTGATCCCGAACTTCTTGAGTCGTCGTTCCACTCTCGGGTATCTGATCAGTTCCTCCAGCTCAAGATCACCCGCAAGCTTGCGGTCGATCGAAGAAACCCTATTCCTTAGTTCATGTAGAGTGTCACGCGTTGAGAATGACGACATGACTGCTGGGTGGCAACTTACGCTAGCTTCAACTAGGTTTCTCAGCGCATCAAGTTGCAGGTTGAAGTCATCACCCTTGGCACCGGTTAGTCGCGTGAATTCGTCTTCGCACGATCCTTTGAGCGAAACCCGAACATGTAGGCCGTGGAATGCTGCGAGGTCACTGCAATAGCTTGGGTCTGCTCCGAGTAGAATGCCATTAGTTTCAAGGATGAATCGAAACCGGTTTCCCTTCTCAACCTCCGAGAGGACGCCCAACAGGTGCGGTCTTCCGAGAGTGGGCTCTCCGCCGCTAAGTCTCAGCTGAACAAGGTTTCTGCCTTGAGCTACTCGGAGAAGTTTCAGCGCAGCCTCTTGAGGAGCAAGGAAGTCTCCGAATATGTCAGGTTGTTCCAGTATCTTGTCTGACACCCAACAGAATCGGCAAAGAAGGCCGCATCCGACAACATCACCTGTGGCTATTCCGCCGTACCACCGGTCTGCTCTGAAACGGTAGTACTTCCGGAGCTGGCCCCGTGGGCTCTCGCCAGTCACGATTGATTCTATGGCTCTATGCCGAGCGAGCGCGTCGTACATGGTGACCGAACCATAGCGCCCAACACACACAAAACTACTTCTCCCGTGAGGGTTCAAGACTCGACGGCAACCCGAAGCATGGCACACACACGGTCGCGCGGCCCGGGCGATGAGATTTGAACCCTTGGTTGGTATTCGCCCGTTTTGGTGCGTGTGAACGACAGAATGGGCCGTTCTCGGAGGAGGTGTCATACACCCTGACTAGGGTGTCATACTCCATGTGTCTCCGTCTGACTGTTGAGTTCGATTTGTTTCCCATGATCAACTCTGCAGGATCTGTCATTGGCTAGTCATTTGTTGCATAGCCTGTTCGATGTATGTCTCGAATTCGGTGTGTCTGCGCACCATAGCGCCCTCTAGATCTTGTACAGGTAGAGTGCATGAAGCCCGAGCGGCCCCTGGATCAGCTCCACGCGGCTCGGTGTCCAATCAGGAATGGAGAAGTCATGAGTAACTACACGGGCTCCACTGTGCAGCTCTCTCTCGAGCTTCTTGCGTAACGCCTCATTCACGGACGGCAGAAGATACATCGTCACAACGTCAGCATTTGATAGGTCGGTTCTGAAGAAGTTCTGTCTTAAGACTTCAAGGTTGGGTTTCAGCGAGGCCGCCCTATTCCGAATGATCGCATACCTATCCGGGTGCAGTTCTACTCCGAGAGCCTTGGCCCCGAACTCGCTCGCTGCCGCGATCACGATTCTTCCGTCTCCGGCGCCAAGATCGACCAACCGGTCCCCGGGCTTGGTTCCGGCGAGACTCAACATTCTACGGACTATGGGTCTCGGTGTCGGTACAAATGGTACGTCTAGGCCGGTCTCAGTCATTGCGTGCTCCACTCGATAATCTTTTTCCTGGTA
>JBAVVE010000007.1:0-2150 GCA_049697135.1 Bathyarchaeia archaeon
GAACAGGCCAGGCTGATCGGGATCGGCCTGCCGCGGGTGATCACGCTCTTCAATCTCCTGCAAAAGGGAGGTCTTGAGTTCTCCCAGACTCCGACGACCGTCGAAGAAGCGGCCCAAGAGCTAAGGAAGATGCTAAGTCGATGATACAGACTGAAGGCCTGAAGTTCTCCTACCCAAGCGCTTCAGAAGTACTTCGCGGCATCGACCTCACCATTGGTGATGAGGAATTCGTTGCCATAATGGGAGAGAATGGAGCCGGAAAGACAACACTTGTCAAGACTTTCAACGGCCTTCTCCTTCCGACTTCCGGCAGAGTAACAGTCGACGGGGTCAACACGCGCGAATCCAGTGTCGCACAACTTTCCAGAGACGTAGGACTAGTGTTTCAAAACCCAGACCACCAACTCTTCTCTGAGACAGTACGCGAGGAGCTTGCATTCTCACTCAGAAACTTCGGCTATGGTGAGGACACCATTGACAGACGGGTCACAAGCATACTCGAAACGCTCGACCTGTCTCGGTATGCCGATTCCTCTCCCTTCGTACTGAGCGGAGGAGAAAGAAAGAGAGTCGCACTGGCAACGGTACTAGTATGGAATCCAAAGCACATAATCCTAGATGAACCGACTATCGGCCAAGATTATCAACAGAAAGATCGACTAAGGAACTTCATCCTCCAGCTGAACACTCAAGGAAAGACCGTCATAACCATCACACACGACGTCGAGTTTATCGCAGAATGCAAACCCCGACTCATTCTTCTCTCGAAGGGATTGGTGATCGGAGACGGGCCGGCAGAGGACATTCTCTCGGATGAGCAGCTCATCGAGAAGGCCTCGCTTGCGCGTCCACAGATTGGGGCGCTTATGCATGAGCTCAGAGATCTCGGACTGTCCGATCGCGTGATAGATGTCTACTCGGCCGAACAGGCAATTCTGGGTGCACTTGGGAGGAGACGGTGAGTGTCGCTCAAGGTCTTTGACGGGTTCAAGTTCGCGAAGCTTCCTACCCCGATCCACATGATGGACCCGCGTGCAAAATTCACCATGACAATGGGGCTATTTGTTGCCGCACTTCTATTTTCCAACATCTACGCGTTGATCGTGATCTTCCTTGTCCAACTTCCGATTGTCTATGCTGCGAAGACATGGAAGAAATGGGCCGCTTCGATGAGAGCAGGCCTGTTGCTTGCGGTCCTCATATTCGCAATGAATTTCATGTTTGGGTCAACGCTCGTTTTCTCCGCAGCGATGACGTTGAGGTTCATTTCACTGATGTCGGCGTTCTCGTTGTTCTTCATGACTACGTCGCCTGACGACTTGGGCTTGGCGCTCGAACAGGCGCATGTTCCGTACACTCTGTCTTTCACGTTCACCACGGCTGTCAGACTGGTTCCAACCATGGCGCTCGACGCCCAGACTGTCATTGACGCACAACGATCCAGAGGATTGGAGCTAGACAAAGGCAACTTCATGAAACGAATCCGCAACTACATACCCATCCTGATCCCGCTGATCGTTTCCGCAATCAGGAGAAGCATCGAGCTCGCAGAGGCGCTTGAATCCAGAGGATTCGGCGCAAGCCCGAATCGCCAACCACTCATTGTCCTACGCATGAAATTCACAGACTACTTTGTCGTCGCCGTTACGATCCTTCTGGAAGCACTTGCTGTCTATGTGTACCTGTACGTGCCTCTTCCGTCGCCGAACATTCCGATCACGATGCCGAAGATCCTTCCTTGGCTCTGACCTCACCAGTAGCCATCGTAGGTCCCCAGTGTGCAAACCGTAGTCCCCACGTGCACTTGGCCTGGGTGAAGGCAAGAGTAAAGAACACTTCACGCATTCTAACGTACACCGTGGTCATTTTGCGCCTGACGGCCTACCAACATGCCACTGAAGACCTCATAGAAAGCGTCCGTGAGTCTCTTCTTCGGGTAGATCTGGACCAGGTCGAGAGAATGGTTACGGAGATGCTTGCCTCGACCGACAGACGCATCCTTGTGTTGGGGGCCGGAAGATCAGGCCTGATCGGCCGAGCCTTCGCGATGAGACTGATGCACCTCGGGTTCAAGGTCTACGTCATGGGAGAAACAATCACACCATCAATTGGAAAGTGAGACCTGATCATCGCACTTTCAGGATCAGGTA
>JBAVVE010000008.1:0-2244 GCA_049697135.1 Bathyarchaeia archaeon
GGGCGAGCCTCACGAGGCTTAGCATTTCATCAGCCGTACTGTAGGATTCGTCAGGAGTGAACCCTCGAGCCAGAGGCCCGAAGGCAACATTGTCTCTGACGGTCATGTGAGGAAAGAGCGCATATTGCTGAGGTACATAGGCGGCATTTCTATCCTCCGGGCGAGTGCTTGTGACCTTCTTGCCATCGAGCTCTATGATTCCGGAGGACGGATAGGTCAGCCCTGCGATGAGACGAAGAAGTGTTGTCTTGCCACTCCCCGTCGGCCCCAACACACAGACATACTCGCCATTACTGATCTCCAGATCAACATGATCTATCGCTGTTACTCTTGCGAAAGTCTTTGACACATCCACGAGTCTTATTGAAGGCATGGTCATCACATTCTTCGAGCGGCAAGCGTCAGGACCAGAAGCGATGCAAAAGAAGTCAAAACCAAAATGCCCAACCCGAGTCCGATGGCGCTGGGCGTGACTTGAACTATGCCTCGAACCCACTCTACCATAAGAACCGGTGCTGTTGTGAGTCCCTTCGCGACCGCCAGCGTGGCACCTGTCTCATTCACACTTATCGAGAAACCCATTACTGCCCCTGCAAGGAGAGCGTACTTCGACAAGGGAACCGTGAGTCTCCGGAATACGGTAAGAGGTTTGGCACCTAAGGTGCGTGCAACGTCCTCAACCTCAACCGGGATGCTTTCGATAGCTGCAACCATTGACCTGACAAAATATGCATAAGTGATGCTTGAATGTACGAAGACCAGCAACAAGAACTCTGGTATGTATGTGACTCCGCCCCAGAAAATGCTAATCGAGACGCCGAGGGCTATTGATGGAACCACGATCGGGATATTGACCAGAGTGTCTAGGATGCGTGAGACTGCCTCACCACCTCGCCGTCTGGCGATTAAGATCGAAACAGGCAAACCTGTTGCAACGTTCAGTCCTGTCGCAACCACGGCAATCAGATATGACAGACCAAAGGCGCGCCAATAGATCGACCATACACCTTCTCCGGAAAACGCCATCCCCACAGTCCCGTCTGCTAGAGCGGCAGCGGCGGGTAGCACAACAAAGAGTGAGGGAGTTATCACGAACACAACGAAGACAAGAAACGTGAACATGTTCCTGAACATCACGGCATGTCCCGAGCTCAACCGCCTCTCAAGTTGAGGATGGACAGCGGAGATCGGAAGACGCATCTTCGGGACAAAGCTCCGGATTCCAATGAAGAAGAGACTGGATGCCACTATGAGAACGAAGCTAACGAAAAGTAGAGGGCTCTGCTCACCCGCAAGTCGAGCGTTTCTTATGAACACAGATCCATTTTCAAATGTGCCGGCGACCATGACTGTTGCTCCTGTCTCGGACAGAGACCGAGCAAACGCCAGGAGAAACGCGGCAACCAGAGACGGTTTCAACAGAGGCAGGGAGATTGTTCTGACAGCTGTGAAGGTCGGAGCGCCCAGGGTACGCGCAGCAGTCTCGTAGACCTCCTTGTATCCTTGGAGCGCTCCAACCATTACTCGGACTATGACTGGGTATGCGAAGGCGAAATGCAGCAGAACGATCATTTGCCATCCAGGAGAGAAAACAAACTGAGGGCCCAGCAGGCTGCCGATTCCTTGACTCCCGCTCCAGAACGTGAGAACAGAGTAGCCGAGCGCCACGGTTGGTATGATGAAGGGGATGTTTGCGAGCGTATCGATCGTGCCCGCCCAAGCGGATCGGCTTCTCACGATGAACCATGCCACGGGCAGGCCTGCAGCCAAGTCCATGAGGGCGACAGTCGTGGCGATTGTGAAAGAAGCGATAATCGCTGAGATGCCTCTGCTGAGGAGGTCTGGGTAGGATAGTATCTCGAAGATCTTGGACCATCCGAGAAGGATTCCGAAGACGGGAGGGACAAACACGATAGTTAGGAAGAACATAATGCCAAGCGCGTACGCCATGATTCCTGCAAGCCGCGAACCTGAAATTGAGTCAAGAGAGAGCACAAGCCGCCTCATGAGGCCGGTGCCTGTGGCCTGGTCTCGAGGTGGCGGGTCCTTGGGTGACCATTCACGCACTTTCCTGCCCCCTCATCCTTCGTGCATTCGATCAACCCTAAACGACAGGGATGAAAGGCTTATGCCCGTTCTGAATATGCTGGAGTGCAATGCAGGGCGCAATGCATCTCATTCTCTCAGAAGGGCCCTGACCGCGGGATTGTGGCAACAAAGGGCACCGTCGGTATGGACAAACCC
>JBAVVE010000009.1:0-32362 GCA_049697135.1 Bathyarchaeia archaeon
TTTGAACTCCTGATTTGAGTGTGCCCGTCGATGCAACTACTTACGGCGACGCGATGAAGACCATCTGACCAAGACCGCTGCCAAGAATACTGCAATACCTGAGAGCACCACCAACGGCCCGGATGGCAATTCTAGATAAGCTGACAATAGAACCCCCGAGACCGAGCTGACCACGCCGAACACAGAGCTCAACAGAGCATATCTAAACAGGCTGGAGCTCACATTCTTTGCAGTAGCAGCGGGAACGATGACGAGGAAACCCACGAGCAGGCTTCCCGCGATCTTGATACCTATCGCTACTACCAGCGATACCAGAAGAAGATAGACAAGGTTCGTTCTGGCCACGTTGATGCCGCTTGACGTAGCGAGCTCCTCAGAGATCATTCCCAGAATCATCTTGTTGTATATCATCTTGGTCAAGAGAACTGCAAACAGACCAACGACGACAGCCACGATCGTGTCCGTCAGAGTGACTTTGGTGATGTCACCGAATAAGGCCTCAAGCAAGTCGGGTTGCGGTATGATCAGTATTCCTACTGCGAGTGCCAGTGTGAACATGGCGCCCACGATTGTCTCAACAGAAAGCTTGGTGATTCTTTCGACGTGCCACACTACCAGTGCAGAGCCAAACAGGAAAAGAAACGCTCCAATGAACGGGTCAAAGTTGAAAAGAATACCTAACGCGAGACCCGGCAAGGCGACGTGTGATAGGGCATCGCCCACAAGCGCCATTCGCTTCAGAACCATGAGAGATCCGAGATAGCCAGCCGACAAACCGACAAATATCCCAATTACCACACTGAAAACTGACACTTCCAACATGGGCCTCACTTTCTGTCCTTGCGTCTCTTCAGGACCGTTCCCGTGCCGTAGATCGCGTGGAGAACAGATGGCTTAGTTATCTCATCTGATTCCGCGAAACAGATTACTCCATTCTTCAAGGCCAACATGTGCTCTGAGTAGTCTCTGATCACGTGTATGTCATGAGATATCAGGAGCACAGTTATTCCGTGTTCTTTCTCCAGCGTGTTGAGCATTTCATAGATTGCTTCTTCACTATCTAAGTCGACGCCCGTTGTCGGTTCGTCGAACAATAGGACGTTCGGCTCGTCCATGACAGCCCAGGCGATCAGTACTCTCTGCAGCTGACCTCCCGACAAGACTCCCAGTGTCTTATGCAATACGCTCTCGTCAAGCCCGACCATTCGAAGGCACTTTTCGACGTTCGAAGGTTTCTTGAATGAGAGGAATTCATTCACTGAAATCGGAACATCAGTCACGGACAGTTTCTGAGGAACATAACCGATCCTGATGTTCTCTGCCCACTTGATTTCACCAGTGTAGGGTACAAGATTGAGCAATGCCCGGAATAGCACTGTCTTACCTGCACCGTTCGGTCCCACTATCGCAAGAGTCGTGCCTCGTTTCACCTTGAAGCTGACGTCTTTGAGAATCGTCTGATCCTGAACCGTGACGTGCAGGTGTGACACTTCGAGTATGTTGTCGTCGTGGACTTGCATGGTTGCCCGACTCGCTCGACAGGTGGATTATTTTCCTCCATATTGGCATTGCTGAGTGTGGGAATCCCACCAAGATTGTTCGCAAGAACTGGGCTCGGGTGAAGGACACAGGTTGTGGCTGGATGATAGGGGATCTGCTTTGTGACTTCTAAGGACGGATCCAGAAGCTAGGTTTTTGACTCAAGCCAGAGTCTATTCTCGTCGGTCTGGTACTTGCTGGATCCACAAGCGATAGTACTCAGCATCTTAGCAAGCATGACGACGAGCCTAGGCGCCACACTCGTGTTCCTCATCAGAACGGTGAGCCATAGGATGAGGGACGCGTTAGTCGGCTTGTCAGCAGGTCTAATGTTGTCTGTGACAGCTCTCAACTTGATACCCAAAGCACTGGGGCCGAACCAACAGAATCTACCACAAGTCATCATTGGAATAGCACTGGGAGCCACGGCACTCTTCGTCCTAGACATGTACATTCCTCACATTCACGGGATCCTGATCCCTGACAAACCACTCACGAAAGGCATGAGGACGACTCTTCTGATGGTGGCTGCGATAGTCATTCACAACTTACCGGAAGGTTTCGCGACTGGAACAGCCTACTCTGGAGGTGTAACGCTCTTCGGGAATACCGTAGCGATGGGAATAGCGTTACAGAACGTGCCGGAAGGATTCCTTGTATCGGTCCCTCTCAGGAGCCAAGGCTATTCGGTACGAGATAGTTTTGTTGCAGGGGCACTCTCAGGCGTTGTGGAACCCCTCTGTGCACTCGCGGCTATGGTAATCGTAGGCCTGTTTGACGCATTGCTCCCGTATGCTCTCGCCTTTGCGGGGGGAGCGATGCTGTACGTTATCTTCGATGAGATGGTGCCTGAGAGTCACAGCCACGGATTCGAAAGAACCGCGACTGCAAGTTTCATGACAGGGTTTCTGTTGATGACGATCGTGAACTATGTTGCGTCAATGATCCTTGTTTGAGTCAGTTCAGATCTTGGGACCGAAAGGGCAGGAAGTATCAGGTCCTAGCCAGTCTCCATGGCTGACATATCCTGTGAATCTGCAACCGCCGCACAGCTCGCTGTACGCGCATGTTTTGCACGAGCCTTTGAGCGCTTTCCGGTTTCTGATGTAGTTCAACAGCTCATTGTGAATCCAGATCTCTTCCAGATCTTGTTCGAGAAGGTTGCCCAGTTTGACTGCTGCTGGAACGCAAGGAAGCAGGTCTCCGGAAGCAGTGAGCCCCGCGTAGGTTAGCCCGGCTGAGCATCCGCCGAAGCCTGCTGCGAGTCTCCGTACAATCTTTGAGACCTCCAGCCCGAATTTCTTCTGGAACATCCTTTCGTGTCCTGACAAGGCCTCGCTTACTGTGAAGACCTTCCCGTTTGAACGTTCGTAGCTGAGGCGAGCATAGTAGGTCATTCCTCGAGCATAGCATTGCATGCCAGCTCCCTTCTGGACACTGTCGTAGAACTTGCTGTAGAGTGCTTCTAGGGACTTGATTCTCTCTTCGGGCGTCACGTCAAGATAGGATGCTTCCACTCCGCGGCCAGCGGGTATGAGACGGTTGAGATAGAATCTTGTCGCTCCGAGCTTCTCCGCCAACTCCATGGTTGAGTTCAACTCGTTGACATTCTTCGCATGTTGTGTCATCGTGACTGCCAACTCCTCAAAATCTACAGAGGCGCAATTCGCGATTCCTCTGATGGTTGCTTCGAAACTCCCGGGCTTGTTCCTCAGGAAATCGTGAGTTTCAGCAGTTGCGCCGTCGAGGCCTATCTCTACTCGTCTGACACCTGCCTCTGCGAGTTTCTCGGCCACGTCAGAAGTCATGAGAGTCCCGTTCGACGCGATTGTGCAGAGCATCCCACGATCCTTGGCCCTTTCGATTGCTTCGTAGAGGTCTGGCCGTAGCAGAGGCTCGCCTCCCGAAAATGTCAATATGGCGACTCCGGCGTCCGCCATGTTGTCGATTACTTTGAAGGCCTCAGCAGTTGTCAGTTCCGCAGGCGAGCATGTGGGGGAAGAGTCCTGATGGCAGTGCAGACAATTGAGGTTGCATCGATTGGTGAAGTTCCAGACGATTGTGACTGGAGCACCGGTGGGCTGGGGGTATCTGATTCCGAAATGAGCTATTCCCTCAACGACGCTCAACATGCATTTTCGAATAAGTGGATCCGCCAACAGGTTTCTAGTCACATTCTCGTCGACGCCAAAGTGAGAGAACAGTACACGCACGAGCGGCACGATGGCTCTTGATGTCAACCTGCAGCGTTCGCAGACTGAGTGTCCGTTTCGTGAGTACACGTCGAAGACTGAGAGGAGGATCGGTTGGCCGCATTTCTTGCATTCAGTTGTCAAGTAGTTCGCGAAAGCTTTCCAGCAGGGATTCAGTGATCGGGAGATCAAATGCTTGTCTTCTAGAAGCAAATCAGAACTTCTCTGTCAGTCACACTAGGATTCTCTTTGGACTAGGAATCTGGCGAGCGCGTCAAGCATCTCCCTGGCATCCGACTTCGGTAGTTTCTTGAGCGCTCCAAGCCCCTCTTCGATATAGTCGTCGGCGATCTTCTTTGCGTGATCCAATGCCCCGTACTTCCTGTACAGTTGAATCGCTTGAGAGATTTCCTCCTGTGAGATCGTTGATTTCCCGAGCATTACCAGGAATCGTTCTCTATCTTCTGATGAAGCAGACTTCACGAGATGAGCGGCCATGACTGTTCTCTTGCCTTCTCTGATGTCGCCACCAATTTCCTTCCCATACTTGCGAACATCACCGGTGACGTTCAGGAGATCGTCAACGATCTGGAATCCAACACCTGTAGCCTCACCGAACCTCGTCGCAGCAGAGAGTTGGCTCTTCTTCGCTCGCCCTACGATTGCGCCAGCCTCGCATGCCAAGGCGACAAGCGCACTTGTCTTGTTCCTGAGGACCTCGATGACCTCCTCTTCGGTGAAATCTCTTCGCTGACTCAGTTCGAATTCGAGCGCTTGACCCTTGGTGATCTGGAATGCCCTTTCAGCAAATCGCTTAACCAGTATGTTCTTGGTCGCGGCGTCAAGTGGTCCGTCGGCAGCGGCTTCGAAGACTTTGATCAGCATCGCGTCGCCAGAGTTGATCGCCGCTGGAAGGCCGAACATTAGATGAATGCAGGGTTTCCCTCTTCGAAGTTCGCTCTGATCCTCAATATCATCGTGGATCAGCGTCATGTTGTGAAGGATTTCGACAGCGGCAGCGGCGGCGAGGGCAGTTCGTGGTTGACCTCCAACTGCTTTGCAGAACAGAAATGTGAGTGCGGGCCTGAACCGCTTTCCCCCACGATCAAGTAACTCCCACATGGGCTGGTGAAGCGTCGCTGGCCGTGCGGTTCTAGGAATGTACTTCTCGATCTGCTGATTCACCATTGCCGCGTACTTCTCGAGTGTAGAATTGAGCTCCACCATCCACCCGTGACACTCCGAACCAGATACACGATCAAAGAGGATATGTCTTTGTTGATTCCCGCTCTGAGGTCAAGGAGAAGTGATTGTGTCGTCTTCTCGATACGGGGCCGTGAGCAGCTTTCTTATCCGATCAGAAATCTTCCTGCCTATTCCCTCCACGTTCTGAAGCTCTTGCTCCGAAGCCAAGAAGACCTTCTCGATTGTCCCGAAGGCCCTTAGCAACCTCCTTGCTAGAACCGTATCGACTAGAGGCAAACCAGCGATGACAAATTCCTGCTCGCGTGCAAGCGATTCAGGTTTCCTCTCCATCCTTATTCGGGGGCGTCGTTCTCCCTTTGATTGTTCTCTCCTCGCGATTGAGAGCAGCAAGAGGGCTGACTCTGACGGACTTCTGGTCCATACTACTGGAACCCCAAAGTCCACTATCACGCTTGCAACTGCGCCCATGACTGCTTCGGGAGCAATGTTACGTGAGGTCTGGAAACCTTCTCCCTCAATCAGCAAGATCGGCATCTCATATGCCGATTTGAGATTGGAGACCTGTTCGAATAGTCTTCCATCGATTATGGAGGCGACGAAGTCCTCCACCGTCTTTCTCTCTACGGCTGTTCGGTCGGAGATGATGAAGTCGCCTATGCTCAAGGTCTCCTGTGTGATTGCGATGTCGTACTTCGAAAGTTCCCTCGTCGTGGCCGAGCCCAGTTCTCGCGAGTCCACGATGATTGTAGGCTTCCGTGGAATCTCTGTCATTTCTTGCTCCTTCATGAACTCCTCCATCTTCGGCTGGTCCGGGCCAGTATCTGCATCAGCTGTCTGTGATGCGACTTGCTTCAGCGCGACGGCCATCATTCTTTCTCTTCGTCTTGAGATGTAATAGTATGCCTCATCTCTGGTTCCTAAGGCCATCAGAACCGTTGCTTTTCCAGGGCCCTTTCTTCCCGTCCTTCCTCTCCGTTGGATGTATCGGATTGCACTTGGCACGGTGTCGTAGAATATGACCTCATCACACTCGACTATGTCGAGCCCTTCCTCTCCGATCTGAGTCGCAACCAGCACGTTGTACTGGCCCGATTTGAAGTCTTCAAGGAGCATAGTTTGCTGTTTCTGGGAGAGGCCTTTGTCCCTGCTTTTCGTTTGTTGTCCTACCAGCCTGACGGCGGATACTCCAGGTTGCTTGCTCAGCTCTTCAACTAGCCTAGCCGCGGTCGCTCTGTAGTTTGTGAATACTATTACCCGCCTTGAGCCAAGAACGAACGTCTCTCTGACCCTTGCGATGAGAACCTGCATCTTCGGATGCTCGTTCCCCTTCTCCACCTCTCGTGAGGTTATTCGCAGAACATTCATGATTCTGGGGTCTTCCAGGAATGCTCGAAGCCAGGGCATCGCGCGCTTCTTCAGTCGTTCCTGTAAGCCATCAAGGTAGGCTTTGAGCGGGGAGAAGCCTTGCGTCTCAAGCAGTTCCGTGGATTTGAGGGCATGGATTGATGAATAGAGGCCGAAAGATATTCTTCTCAGCAGGTCTTTGGCGGCTGGTTCATGTATCATGTCGCTGCGTATTCTCTCTCTCGCTTGCAGGATGTCACGCAGGCGAACCCTATCGGCATCGGCCGTAGGTAGATACCCGTAGTCTCGGGCTCCTTTCAGCATGTCTTTGACGTAGTCGTCGAGGATCCGTTTCACGTCGCGGAAAATTGGTGGGAGCTCCACGGGGACCCAGTCGACCTTGATTCCTCCGACGAAAGGCTTCACGTCAGTGTCTGAGATTGTGCGAGACTCGATTCGGGTGATGTTGAGGTTCTTGCAGACTTCCTGGATTGCTTCCTTGCTGGATCCTGGAGAGGCTGTCAGTCCCAGTACGAGGCCACGGGAAACCTTGCTGTACCTTTCACCGATGTAAGTGTATGCGTAGTCGCCGACTGCTCTATGCGCCTCATCAAAGACGAGTAGCGATATCTCATCAAGGTGGATCTTTCCGGCTATGAGGTCGTTGACGAAGACTTGCGGAGTGGACACGACCAGTCGCTTGGTCCAGTCTTGGACCCTGTCATCAGGAGAAACTTGGCCTGTTACGCAAGCAAAGTTCTGAGGGTCAAGTCGCAATAGTCGCTTGAACGTCTTGAAGTGCTGCTCGACAAGTGGTCGCGTGGGCGCCAGTATCACGACATGCCTGTTGGGGTATTGTTCCAGTCTCTTTGCAGCGACAAGAGCCGCGATTAGAGATTTGCCTAATCCCGTTGGTATGGAAACGAGCGTGTTGCCACGGAGCGCGTTCTCGGCTACCCTCTCTTGATAGGTACGCCTCTCGATCGATTCCACATTGATTAATGGATGATCAAAGAGGCTGAGGTGAGCCAAGTCTATCCACTGAGAGCGTCATGCCCGGTGAATTAAGAATTGCCGAATCGAGGGTTGACTGACACTGACTGAAATACCCGGTCGCTGAATTAAGAGCCAAGATCGAGTATGCAGATTATAGCACATGAAGACGCCGACGGAATCTGTAGTGCTGCACTCATGAGAATGGCGGACCCCGCGTGGAGAGTGTTCTTCAGCAAACCATGCAGCCTTCTCCGAGACCTCGATCAGGTTGACTCAGGAAAAGATCTCGCGGTGCTCGACTTGGCACTCTGCGAGCTTTCGAAGGAGCTTATTGTCAGCAGACTGTCTCGGTGGAATGGCCATGTTCTCTATATTGATCATCATCCCGACACCGCAGCATCTTTCCCGGAGAATCAAAGTGTGAAACTCATATCCGGCGACGTCTCATCTTCGGAACTGACATTCGGTTATCTGGGCTCCAAGCTTAGAAGAGAAGCTGAGCGAGTGATGTTGATGGGCGCAATCGGTGATTATGCCGACCTTACACCCCTCTGCATAGATCGGCTCAACCGGTGGGACAAGCGCTCCATCTTCCTCCAAGCGGGCTTCCTGTGTAGTGCGCTTGAAGTCACGAGATGGGATCATGAATTTCACAGACACATCGTTGACCTCTTGGCTAGTTGTAGAGTCCCCTCCGACGACAGCAGGATCGTGACCTCTGCCGTGAGAGCGAGTGAGCTGGAGGAGGCATTCAGGCAGAGAGTCGAAAGTCGTGCTTTGAAGGTGGGAAGGATAGGTGTTGCCTATGACCTGGACGGCCCCGCGGGAAAGGGTGCAACATATGCCGCTGCCGCCACCGGCCTGAGTGTTGGGGCTTACGTTGACAATGATGTGCGCCGTGGCATTGCAGATATCTCGTTTAGAGTCGTCGACCGATCCGTTGACTTGAACAGGATTCTACGCACAGTCGCACCCAAACTGGGCGCCTCTGGAGGAGGACATGCACAGGCCTGCGGGGCACGAGTGCCCCTTGACAAGCTTGATAGGCTCTTTGAAGCGATCAATGATCAACTATCAAACGTGATTCAGAACAGAGAACGCAATACGCACTCTCAGTAGTGCCGGTTTCCGAGTCATGTGGACTTGAGCTTTCTGACCTGATCGAGTGCGGCCAAGTATGTCCTGACGGCTTCCCCGAGTTCACGAAGTGCAGGAAGTCCGTGCTCGTTTTTGATTGAAATGTTCAGCTCACCTATCTTCTCAAGGATCGATTGCTCGAGGCTATCGAGCACTTGCTGACTCGCGAGCCTCACTCCTTCTTCAGCCGATTTGACAATCGCCACAGGGCGGTTGCATTTCGGGCAGAATGTGTCCTTTCCAAGTCTGAAGAGCGGAGTAGCGCATATCGGACAAGTCTCCTGCAGCATCGTTGCGCCGGATCTCAGCAGATCTGCCATTCGCTTAACTTCTGCACCCATCAGCGCTCATCTCAATACAAGAAACATTTTAGGCGAGACCTATAAAATGCGTGAATCAGCGATTCAGCGATGCGGGGCGACATGCATTGTCGAAGGCAAAACGCAAGGAAGAGTACGAAGAACGAACCAAACAAGCCATGGCTATACTCAACGAGGTTTCTCAGGACAACACCACCCCGCGGAACATAAGAAGAGCCGCCAAAACCGCTATGGATTCCCTCCAAACAGCGGGCCTCAGCCTGGGAGTGCGAGCCGCGAACGCAATATCAACCCTAGACGACATCAGTCAGGACCCGAACATGCCACAATACACTAGGGTGAAGATCTGGAACGCAGTGAGCCTACTAGAAGCAATCAAGGATTAGAAGACCGAAGCGACTTAGATTCCTCCAATATTGTGTCTTTAAGCTGCACTTGGCGAGCGCGAGCCTTCGTTCACGAATTCCTGAATGGAAGGTTTCGAGCGAGAGAAGCTTGCGGTTGAGTTGGCACGCTATTCAAGTCAACAGACTGCTTCCGTCAGAGTCAAGATTCTTTGGAGGATTGAAGATTGAGTAGGCAGTCGACTTTAGTGACCATAGTTTTGCTCGCAATGCTCGGATTGGCGTTCTATCCAAGCGCTTATGCTTGGGGGTCATCTCCGCAGATTACACATTCTCTTGATGGTCTGGGAAACAACATTCTCACGATAGAGTTCAACTTCGCTCAGATGTCAGATCCACCCTCAGCAGGGCATTTCCCCACTGACTTTCAAGTGCGCACCTCTATGGATGGATCCTCATGGACCGAGCTAGCACCCGTCCAGATATCACCAACACCCACAACAACAGTATTCACGGTAACGTACAATCTCGGGAAAGTAGGTGGAACGATCCAAGTCCAAGCGAGGCTCAAATGCAGCATACACGGCTGGAGCAGTTGGGGACCTGATCCTGCGATTCCGGTCCCAGAATTTCCTTTCGAAATCACCGCTTTGAGCTCAGTCCTGTTCCTGGCCGGCGGCCTCTTCCTGTTCCAGAGGAGACGTCAAGCAGCTTCCGCTTGAATTGAGTCAGAAAGAACGGGCCCCATGAATTTCCCTGCGTTTCTTTTCTTTTCATCCGTCTATCCCTTGTTCGCGCAGCCTTCTTGCTGCCAGTCTGCAGTAGGTCTTGTTGATTTCTACTCCTATTCCGTCTCTGTCTGTCTGCAAGCATGCGACCAAAGTGGTTCCGCTACCGAGGAACGGATCTAGCACGATGTCTCTTTGGAAGCTAAACAGCTTGATACATCTCCTAGGCAACTCAATGGGGAATGGTGCTGGATGTCCGATCTGGCTCTTCTTCTCGCCGCCGAAGTTCCACACGCCGTTGGTCCATTCGATGAACTCGTCACGAGTCGTGTCAGATCTTCCCTTACGCGTTTTTTTCCACCTGTTCTTGTACATGACCAGTATGGCTTCAACGGGAGTGATCACATATGGTGCAGAGGCGCTCATCCATGATCCCCATGCGGTGCGCCTTGAGATGTTCTGTTCATTCCAGATGATCGTTGAGTGATACTTCCACCCAATCTCCTTAGCGATTACCGTGATGTCTGCGCATACGCTTTGTTGGCCGCCTTTGTTCTTGTCGAGTGGAATGTTCAGGCATAGACGTCCGTCCGGTTTCGCCAGTCCGTAGACCTTTGACAGCCACTTTCTCGTGAACTCAAGATACTGGTCGTAGGGCAGACTGTCGTCGTAGTCTCGATACTTGATGTCCACTCCGTATGGCGGAGAAGTCACTGTGAGGTCTATGCTTTTGTCTCCGATCGAGCTGATCTCCAGAATGTCGGCATTGTAGATTCGCAGCGACCTTTCGTCGAAGAAAGGTTTCTCAGCCTTGCCAGTTGTCGCTTTCATCCGGGCGGCCCTATCTTCTTGTTTTCAGTTTATCTGCATCGAGTTGTTCCGTGATTGCATTTGTCTGCTTGCAGATCACTTTACCTGTGACAATGTCAAGGTATAAGAGTTTGACAAGGAATGCTGGGTCGTCCACTCAGTAAGAGAAAGGTTCTCAATGCAAATGCATAGCCATGAATCGAGGACAACGCGAGCGCTAGCAGTAGCGCTGGGCATCACAGCATCTTTCTTCGTCATCGAGCTCGTCGGGGGAATCCTGACAAACAGCTTGGCCCTCCAGACAGACGCCTTCCACATGCTCACCGACGTATTCGCCCTAGCTTACGCGTTAGTCGCCGCGCGGATCGCGCAGCGACCTGTCACACTGAAAAGAACGTATGGTTACTATCGCGTGGAGATTCTCTCTGCTTTCCTGAACGGTATCTTGCTGTGGGCTGTCGTGCTCTTCATATTCTATGAAGCCTTTCAGCGAATCCAACAACCCGCAGACGTGCAGAGCCTGAATATGTTGATTATTGCCGTGCTGGGCCTCGTGGCCAACGGATTGGTTGCGGCAACCCTTTCGAGATCAAGGAATGAGAGCCTGAATATCAAAGGTGCCTTTCTTCATGTAGTCGCCGACATTCTGGGCTCGTTGGGAGCCATTTCGGCAGGGCTGATCATGGTCTTCACTGGGTGGTACCAGGCCGATCCCATAGCTAGTATTCTGATAGGTGTACTGGTATTCTATAGCTCAGGCAAGCTAGTACGTGATTCTGTGAACGTCCTCCTTGAGGGAGTTCCTCCTCACATCGATGTCTCTGCTCTAGAGCATAGAATACTTGGATTAGAGGGCGTGAAGAATGTACATGACCTTCACGTGTGGTCTATCGCAGATGCCAAGATGTGTTGCATGAGCAGTCACGTCGTGGTGATCAAAGGAACAGACGGAAAGAAGCTTATCACGAATCTGATCAACATCTTGAAGGAGGAATTTGGCATCGACCACACAACAATCCAGCTAGAGGATGAAGGCTACCCGAAAGCTGCCAACGAGCACTAGATGAAGTTCGACTTCAAGACAGATCGTGTAGAGTCGACAACAACCAGAGTAGGCGAATTGATATACGACAAATCGAAGGCTCATAGCGAGTTGCCTTCGGAGAGTAGAACTTTGACTCGCGTTAGGTCGGCGCTCTCAATCATCCTGATCCTTGTCGTTGTCGCGGCTTTTGTCAGCAATGTTGGAGCTGTTTCTGCGCCGGATATTGTCGTCACGACTGTTTATTGGGGAACGAATCCTCTTGGAGGCGTCTCGGTGCATCCCGGAGACAATAACATTCCATTGTCGATCGTGCTGTCAAATGCTGGAGGTGCTGCAGCGCATGAGGTAAACGCCAAGTTGATGTTAGGAGCTCCATTCAGCTACGTCTACTACGTTGAAGGAAAGCAGGTTTCTGCTGACACTGTTGACCAGAGTGCAGGAGACATCCAAGCAGGATTCTCTTTCACGTTGCGATTCGTTTTGACAGTAGCACCGGATGCTAGTTCAGGGGTTCACAGACTTACGCTCATCATCAACTACAAGACGGCACGAGAGCTGTTGCCCGTCGAGAAGACCTTGAACGTAGACGTCCCCGTCTGGACTGGCGACGTTCGCGTTCACCACGTGCTGACTGTGCCGACGAAAGTCTACCCCGGTGACAATCAGGTCGTGGTGAAGGCGTGGCTCGTCAACGCTGGAACTGGATCAACTTCTGACCTCCAAGTGCGTCTAGTCTTGGAAGAACCATTCAAGCCATCTTCGGCGGGTTCAGACGCCTTCTTCCTCGGAACCTTACAGCCTGACCAAATCAGCGAGGCTGACTTCTACCTCGACGTGAGCAAGGGGGCACAGTTTGGAACCTACAACCTCAAGCTGGTAACGGACTCTGAATCGACAGGCCAAGTTGAGATCGGTCAGATCCGGCTCTATGTGAGCGAGAAGGTGAGATTCGAGGTTGTTCAGATGGAACCCAAGGTTCTTCACGCGGGTGATTCCGGCGCGAGCATAAAGATAACGATAAGAAACGCTGGAAGCCTGGCTGCTGATTCGGTCAGGGTCCAGCTAAGAGTGGGCAACTATTTCATGGGAACCCTGACGGATTTTCTTGGAACGATGGGCCCAGGCGAATCCAGGACAGCATATCTTACAGTTGACGTGGACGCAAAGGCACAGCCTCAGACATACAAGATGGCCCTTCGTCTCGACTGGACCCAGGCAAAGAACAACCTCGACGATACTCTCACTGTGGAACTTCAGGTGACCGCGCCTGAACTTCCAATCCCATTGATCGCTGTAGCAGTCGTTCTCATTGCGTTGGTGGCTGCGGTCGTGATTCGCAGAAGACGAAAGGCACAGTCCTGAATGTCGGGTCACAGCCGGAGCTGCGCCAACCTACTGCAGTCTTGACGCCCACTTCGCTTCCGTGACGCCGGAACGCTTGTTCACTACCCTAGCAAGGACGAATAGCAGGGAAGACAGGCGGTTCAAGTAGGGAACGAGTTGAGAGTTCAATTCCTCTTTATGCGCTAGAGAGACGGTTCTGCGCTCGGCGCGTCTTGCGACCGTCCTGGCCACGTTCAAGGCCATGGCTGCTCCAGTTCCGCTGGGAATGATGAAGGTCGATAGAGGCTGTAGCTCGGCGTCAAGCCTGTCGACGTCTGCCTCAAGGCGCTTGACCATCGCATCAGTGACTTGGCAGTCTTTCCGAGGACTGTCTCTCATCGGTCGAGTGGCAAGGTCTGCGCAGACTAGGAAAAGGCCTCGCTGAACGTTCTCCAAGACATGGTCGACCTCCTTGTCGTCCGTCAATGAGCGGGCATATCCAACCCACGAAGACAACTCGTCAACCGTTCCATATGCCTCGACTCTCAACGAATCCTTCGGGACTCTCTCTCCTGAGAAGAGTCCGGTTTCGCCCCTGTCTCCTGACCGCGTATACATCCTTGGCATTGGAACCCTCATCCATAGAGAGCAGCATGGCTACCAATTCAGAGTTTTGATTCAAGGGCGGGAGCGGCATCAAACTGCCAAGTGCGGACCAAGTCCTTTCCTGCTTCGCTTGCCGTGGGGTCGGATACACATATGTCCAGTGAAATGATTAAGAGACCTGTGACTTCATGATACGTTCGTGACGGTCTCGCTTCATTGACTATGTAGCCTCTGACCATGTCAGTGTGGGATTGTGCATGTCGTCTACTGATTACGGCTTCTCTCTGAGGCCACTCCGACGACTCGGTCAGAACTTTCTGATCGACAATGCGGTGCGAGATCTGATACTGGACTCTGCCGACCTGGGCAGATCAGACATTGTGCTCGAGGTTGGAGCTGGAAGAGGGTTTCTTACAGAGGGACTCATCGCTCGTGCAGGCAAGGTCATCGCGATCGAGAAGGATCCTAGGTTTGTGAGCTTTCTGAAGCACAAGTACAGAGGATCACGAAGGCTACGTATCATTGAGGGCGACGTTCTCAAGACGAAGCTGCCGCGTTTCAACAAGGTCGTCTGTACCCCTCCGTATTACATCTCCTCGCGACTTGTCCTGCTTTTGATATCCAAGACGTTCCGCCGCGCCGTGCTCACTCTACAGAAGGAGTTTGCTCAGCGTTTGGCGGCAAAGCCCTGCTCACCAGATTACGGGCGAATCAGCGTGATGGTCCAACACAAATCATCAGTTGAACTTGCTGGACTAATCGGTAGGAACGCATTCAGACCCGTACCCGAGGTGGACTCCGCGATAGTTGTGATACGCAAGAAGAGACCAGAAGTACCTGTCAAGAGCGAGCGACTGTTCTGTGACATGGTTCGATTCATGTTCACCCAACGGAAGAGAAAGGCGAAGAAGGTTCTTCGCTCATACCTTGAGTCGATTGGATGTGGAGAGCTCACGAACCAGCTTGGGTTTCTGCTGCGGGACGAGAGAGTGTTCCAGCTCAAAGTCAGCGACTTCGAGAGGCTTTCAAATGAGGTCTTCAAGATGCGAAGTGCAAAGCATGACTGACTCTTCTTCTGAGGTAAGGTGGGGATCACGTTTCCGTGTTGTCTTGGTCGAGCCTGAAAAGGAGGGTAACATCGGCTCCATCGCGCGCTCAATGAAGAATTTCGGCCTAGCAAACCTACTGCTGGTTTCGCCAAAGATACCCATTGGAGATGAGGCGTACCGTTACGCCATGCACGGAAAAGAGGTACTTGAGAAGGGTCAGGTCTTCGAGACTCTCACCGATGCATTGAAGGGAACAGACCTAGTGGTGGGAACCACCGCAAAAATGAGCACAAGCACGAGGAACCTTCTCAGAACTGCGATCGACCCACCGCAACTTGCCTCGCGCGTCTCAGGGATGAAGAGTTCGGTGGCCCTTCTCTTCGGAAGGGAAAGCTCAGGGCTCACAAATGCTGAACTGCAACAATGCAACATAATTGTCAACATTCCTGCGAGCGAAGACTACAACGTGCTTAACATTGCGACCGCTGCCTCGATTATCTTCTATGAACTCTTCAAGGTCAGGTCGACCCACTGTTCCTCGCTTGGGCCATCTGCACAATCTGTGAGAAGGCTGGTGTCGCTTTTCGTGGAATTGACAAGGATAGCCGACATCCCGCTTCACAGGAGACGTCTCGCTGATAGGGCGTTCAGAAATGTCCTAGCGAAATCCGCGATCTCAAAGCGAGAGGTCTCCCTAGTCATGGGCGTACTCAGAAGAACTAGAGACAAGACGAGACCCCATCTTGCGAAACCCAAGAGGAAGACAATACGCTGAGTCGTATCGGCGAGACATAAGATCGCACGTTAGAAACGGGACCTGGCGAGCGAATTCCGACCACGCAAGGCTCTAGTGTTGACTTGTCTTTGATGTCCGGTTGACCAATACCACTCCAAACAAGATGAGAGATCCACCGAGAACGACGCTCAGGTCTACCTTCTCGCCCAGCAGCAGCCATCCCAACAGGACTGCGACAACCGGAGTGATGAAGGTGAAGAGCGAGACCTTTGTAACATCCATGCGGGTGAACAGCCAGTAGAGAGAAAGGAAGCCAAAGGCTGATCCAACCACTGCAAGGTAGAGAAGCGCAAAGACGGAGGTAGGACTTAGGCTGAGGGGAGCTCCACGCTCCAAGACGAATCCTGCGGTGATCAGAACAAGTGCGCCGACTCCGCTCTGCACGACGACGTTCGCTGTTGAGTCGATGGATTGAGAGTACTTCTTGCCGATCACATTTGCGTATGCTGCGGTTGCTGCGCCCGCGACTACGGCGATGCCCCCCCAGAACGTATCCATCGTGAGCATCAACTCACGGGAGAAGATTATGACGACTCCGATGAAACTCACCAGCATCCCCAGCAACTTCCATGCAGTCATGCGTTCTCCGGAAATCATGAAATGTGCGAAGACGACTACGAAGAAGGGCAGCGTGGCGAAAAGCAGCGCTGTCAAGCCAGCGGTCAGATACTGTTCTCCCCAGAACGCGAGGGCATAGGAAAGTGCAATCTGGGTCAAACCCAGCAGAAACATGACCTGCCAGCTTTTCCTGTCCCTTGGGAATTCCGTCTTTCTCAAGAGTGCGAAGACCAAGAGGAAACCGGATGCGATGACGAATCGAATTCCTGCGAAAGTGACCGGTGGCAGAGAGCTCAGACCCACCTTGATGGCCAGCCACGTCGAGCCCCAGACGAAGCAGAGTGAACTGAAGACAAGGTTCGGCAACAGGTCACCGGTTCTGTGCTTCTGCATGGCCAACTCATCTATCCCGATTGCTCGTGTCGCGGCTGGAACGCATGATGTCGGTTGGAGCTTTCTCCACGTTGGCGTGACGTCGCCTTAAGCCTTGTTTCGAAAAGCAATCTCACCCTATTCGGCATCGGACATGTAGAAATAGTGTCGTTGACTTACCAGTCGTGAGTCCTGCGAGAAAGGAGGCGAACGAGATTGAGCTCGAAAGTCAATCAGCCACGCTCTGATGCGGAGAGTCAGATACTGCTCCTTATCGCAGCAGATGCTCTCTTCGGCTTCTCCATCGGATTTAGCTCGCCCTCAATCGCTCCGCTCATAGTCGCACTTGGCGTGAGCATATCGTTCGTTGGCCAAGCACAGACAGTCGGTGGACTGAGTGCGACATTCCTACGTCTCCCTGTGGGCGTCGCGATGGACAGGATTGGAAGGAAACCTTTCATCATCATGGGCGGACTGATGACACTCGTCGGTTTCTTCTCGTACTCGCTTGCAACCTTCTGGCTCCTCCTGGGAGCCGGGATCGTGTTTGTCTCAATCGATTACGCGATCAGAGGAACAGCCTCCTCTGCATCGCTTGGTGACGCCGCACGATCTGGAAGTGTCGGGCGAGTCTTCAGCATCGACCTCGGCGTCACGGAGACCGCCGGCACCATCGCGCCCATTATCGGTGGATACGTCGCAACAGCGATGGCGATTCCCTCACAGACAATCTTCTCAGTGTCGGCAGCGCTCGCGGGTGCCGCAATACTAACAGTCCTAGTCGGTTACAAGCCTGCACCTATCAGGCGAGCACCTGAGACCGAGCGCCAGTCATGGAGATCGATTCTCCGAGTGGACAAGCGTATCCTACCCATCCTTACGGTCGTAGCGCTCGATGCGACGGCGTGGAGGATATCCTTCCCATTCTGGACACTGTACGTATTCAAGGAGATGCACGCAACTCAGGAACAACTCGGGATCTTCCTGGCCATCTCAGCGGGCATACCTGCACTCACCGGACTCACACTAGGCTCGAAGCTCGACAAAGTAGGCAGGAAACCATTCCTTGTCCTGAGCGAATGGAGCGCCATCGGCACCTTCCTCCCGCTTCTGCTCGCGACACAACCCGAGTTCTCATACATATCCGCCGTATTCGGAGGCCTCGTCTACAGCCTCTGGGTACCGGCAATCAACGCGTACGTCGTGGATCACTTCGGACGCGAGAAGTTCGGGCAGACCCTCGGGACGATCAGTCTTGTCGCCGGCCTCGCATCAGCGGCTTCGCCAGCGCTCGGAGGTTGGCTCTGGGACAACATATCACCGAAAGCACCACTCGTTCTCACACTAATCCTCGCGATCGTCATCGGTCTGATCATCTGGTTCAGAATCGAGGAAACAAGGCCGGAAACACCCACCTAGTGCAGATGCGATCCCAGCAAAATGGCCTGTACAGAACCAGATTGCGATCTAAGTGGAGACGGGGAGAACGGAGAATTCCCTGTACCCAGCAATGGCTTTCACGTACCCAGCTAGCTCCTTGTCAAGCTGCGAGTCCCCGGTGTCGACAAGCAGGCGCTTCGCCTTGAGTGAGTGAATCTTGTGTTTCGTGGCGACGATCATGATGTTGTCCTTGCCGACTCGTCTGATGACTTCTGCGCTGATCTGTGGATTACCTCGACCGAAAACAAAGCCTTGCCCACCGATTGGAGTAACGATGATCGATGTCCGACCGGGATCGATCAACTGTATGATGTCCTGTTCGGAGAGATCCTTGCCGATCAGACTCCTACCGCGAATGACATCGACTCCGAGCATCGTTTTCTCAAACCCGAGCCGCCTGCCTAAGGCCACAGTTGTTGACCCGGGGCCGACGATGTACGTCCAATCGTCCTTGAGCTCTTCCTCCACAAACTTCGCTATCGCATCCTGAGCAGACAACTCGTCCTCGCCCAATGGGCTGGTCGTCTTTGCACTCTGAACATTCGATGAGTGGAAGGGAACCCTAAGGTATCCATAGAGACGAACCGAGATTCTGTCCGACCTGAAATCAGATTCATCAACATCCAATACTTCAGCATCAACGAGTGTGGCTTCACCGTTGAGATAGCATGCGGCTACGTGACCGCCAGCCCCAGGGTTCGTTGAGAACACAGCGGAATAGACTTTCACTCCTGATGGAATGCCAAGGCATGGGACTTTCTGATCGATCGTCTCGCAGACATCTCGGGCAGTGCCATCGCCGCCCACAAGAAGAAGTAAGTCGACGTTACTCTGCTGGAGAGACTTGGCCGCTCTCTTGGTGTCTTCTGCTGTTGTTGTACTGCGGATGCTTTCGCCGACGACTGTTGGATTGAACCCTGCCTCTTTCGCAGCTTCCTCTCCCATCTTCTGAGGACATGTGATCACTTGGAGAGGGGAGGTGAAGCTGGCGCGCAGAGCGCGCAGGGCGTCCACAGCCCGTTGTGGCGCAACTGGTGTTGCGCCGAGCCTTATAGCGCGTTCAAGAATGTCAGCACCGTCGGTGCCCTTTAGGCCGACCTTTCCTCCCATGCCAGCGATAGGGTTAATGATCAATCCGAGACGTTTCGCGGCGCCCGTCACAGCTCGTCTCCATGACTGAAGCTATGTCTTTCTCTGCCAACCGTACTTGCTAGTATCATAGAATGGGAGCTTTGTGACCACGGAGTCTAATCGTCTTCCTCTGATTGTGATGCCGAGTGCTTGACCTTCAGCAGCGTATTCGCGGGGAATATACCCCATGCCGATGCCGCATTCAAGAGTTGGAGAGAAGGTTCCACTCGTCAGTTTTCCAATGCTAGTTGCGTCCTTGACAATCTCGTAACCCGGCCGGGGTATGCCTTGGGCTGTGGCTCTCAGACCTATTCGCAGGAGCTTCGTTCCTTCGGTCTTCTGTTTCGCGAGCGCCTCTTTGCCTATGAACTCAGGTTTCGTGAGCTTGACAGTGAATCCTAGCCGTGCCTCGTATGGGCCGATGTTTTCCTCTATGTCGTTTCCGTAGAGGCACATTCCCGCTTCAAGTCTCAGCACATCACGAGCCCCCAGTCCGACCGGTTCTATTCCGAACTCTTTGCCGCTCGCAAGCAACGAGGCCCAAACGGTCTCAGCCTTTCCCGATTGGGAGACCGGACAGTCCCACACAAGTACTTCGAATCCATCTTCGCCGGTGTAGCCAGTTCCAGAAATCAGACATTCGACACCATCAAGCTTCGTCTGTACACATCCGAACCGTGGAACACCTGACAGGTCAGTCTTCGAAAGTCTCTGAAGCGTTGCTCTTGCTTTGGGTCCTTGCACAGAGATCAATGCGGTTTCGTCTGAGACGTTTGTGAAATCCGCGCTCTTGCGCGAGGCCTGTGCGTTCAGCCAGTCTAGGTCTTTCTTCCGGTTGCCAGCGTTGAAGACGACGACGAATCGCTCTGGCTCAAGCCGGAGCACGATTATGTCGTCCTTGATTCCTCCGTTCTCGTCGCAGAGCAATGAGTAGTGGGCTTGGCCAGGCTTCAGTGAACTCACATCGTTGGTTGTCACGAAGTTGAGAAAAGACTCAGCGTTTGCGCCCCGAGCTATTGCTCTGCCCATGTGGGATACATCGAATATGCCGACCTGGTTTCTAACGGCAAGCGTTTCAGGGACTATGCCTCTGTACCAAAGAGGCATCTCGAATCCTGCGAACTCAACCATCTTGGCGTGATCTGCATGGTATCCGTACAGCGGGGTTCTCAGCGGCATAAGATGCTACTCCTATCACCATGGGACTTGCCCAGCCATAGAGTTGCGGCTGGCATTGATGTTGCTTGCGCCTTCGGCTCAGCTGGGCTTCTCGTCAACCGGTAGTATCTTCACCGTCTCAGGTTCGAATGAGAGTTTCCTCTGACACTTCGGGCAGGCCCCGTTGTATCGTTGAATTATCTCGGTAGGTGATTCAAGCTCAACTCCATCGTAGAGGGTTGCTCCGCATGCATGACAGAAGACGCGTTGGGGCATCCAGCTAGCCTCGGCGAAGCACTGCAGAGTGAAGCAACGTATTTTAACTTCTTGTCATTATCGGCGTGCGACTAGCAATGTCTGTAGGACTGAGGAACCGGCTCAGGCGCGCGCCTTGGAGAATCAAGCGCATTCTCGGAAACGTAGCGTATAGACTTCGCTTGGTCCGGGCGCCTGGAGGAGCTGGATTGAAACCTTCATGGTTCATTATCTTCGTCGTGGTAGTCGGATTGGCCACGTTCTTTCTGGCAGGCGGAATTTATGACCTTCTAGAGAAACCGGTCTCTCTTCTCCCGCGATCCGGTCAACAAGGCTGGACGTTCATTTATCCAAGCGGCCTCTCAGGCCAAACACTCAACGAGAGCATACTGTCTGCATTGCTGTATCTGATCGGCATGTCAGGCTTTTACATGCTCTTCAGGAGTACTAGGTTTGCATATCGACCCAGAAACGCGTACATTCTTCTCATCGTCGGATTCCTGACGACGGTACTGGTCATCTATTACACAGGACAGCTTCTCGCTCAGAAAGGCGGCTGACTGGAGACTGAGACCTACCATCGGCGGTTCTTCAGCCGCAACATGTACGCTACTGCATTGGAGAGCAGATGAATCGGCAGAGTCGCGATCACCAAGATCAAGACAGCGCCCACGGTTACGTTGAGTAGCGGATGAGTAAACAGAATCGCTCCTAGAATGAAGTCCAACTGATCTACTACGGGAAGAGGATTTCCCGGGGCGATATCGAGTCTCCGTTTGAGGAAAGCTCCGAATAGATCACCGAGCAATGCTCCTAAACTGGCAATTACGCCGACAGATATGAGCGCGTAGTTTGCGAACAAGACCGCCTCCGCCAAGCCAGCTAGGGACCCGAGGAGGAGGCCGTATGCGAATCCTTTGATGGTTTTGTTGGTTCCCAATATTCGGCGGCCGTCGATGAGTCTTCGTCCTCTGTCGATCGGTGCTCCGCCACCTAACACGACGGGCGTGGAGTTGGCGACGTAAGCCGGGACCGCAATGTAGATTGCGATCAGGAGATCGGTGATCGTGAACGTGTTCTGTGCACTCCCGCCCGCTCCAGTTCATTGTTGTTTCTGTGAGGCGAAGCGACATAATAAAGGTCAGACAGATTCGAATCCACGCTCTGTAAGCTTCGCTGAGCATCTCAGCGTGGTCTGACGCCCTCTTGTCCGCTCCACTATCATCTCTTTCCGGGAATGTTCAGATGTGTTCCTAAGCCGGATGATTGTTCGTGGCCAATGTGCAAGCGTTCGACGCGCGACCGGTTCAATTCGCCCAAACGGGAAGTCCAGTCTCGCATGCACTTGGCTTGTTAGGAGCACAACGAGCCTGTGGCGCACTGCAACAGTGCTCAGATATGCGAGCTGCCTGTTCAGCTCCCTGTTGAGATTAAATGTCCGTTCTGCTGAGCCCAAGCCGACTCTGTAGAGAGACGTAATCGTGTCTGCAACCAGCAGTCGCGCCGACGGGGTCAAGTAGTTCTCGATATTCTCAACGAGGCTTGTCTGAGCCGAGAACGTGTCTGGAAAGAAGAGGAGTATCTGCTCACTCACAGCATCGGCGCCTTCTCCGGCCAGTTGCGAGAATCGTTGATGTGTGAATGAGTGGTCTGTGTCGATGTAGAGAACCTTCGAGCCGCGGCGTGCCGCTTCTATGGCGGTCTGAATTACGAGCGTTGTCTTGCCAGTCTCAGCCTCACCGTACACAACCGTGATCTCGCCAACGGTGAAACCGCCACCAAGTAGTGCGTCGAGGGGATCGCATCGTGAAGGGACCACATCGTCTATCGATTTCAACTGTGTTTTCCTACTGAGTGGCGTCACCGGCTCTATCGGCTTTCGAACATGTAAAAGCTGAACTGTTACTCGCCCAGATAGAGTTAGGACGCGGGAAATCCCAAACGGTGCCCAATCCTTGCTTGGTCTCGTTCGCGTGGCTGCGAGGCGTCAAGGTCTAGAGTGTTTGATAGTGCAAAGTCTGATTAACGACCTCAGCTACGTTCGCGCATATGCGCCGCCTAGTTTTCTTGACGACGGTCTTTCTGATTCTGCTTGTCCCCTGCGTCGCTCCTGTATGCCGTGCCCAACTGGGCCACGCTGGAGACCTGACTCGAGTATCCGCGACTGAAACAGCCGGTCATGTCTCAGATGCGCCTGCAACTGCAAGCCTTGCTGAGGCGAAAGGAGCTCAGAGTCTCATCATTATTCTGATCCAGTTCCCTGATATGGCACGCAAGATCAGAAGGGACAGAGTTGGTAGCATCGCAGATGAGATGGGCCGTTTCTACAGGGAAGCCTCGTACGGACTCACTTGGGTAGCCTACACGGTTACGGACGACTGGTATCAGGTCAAGACGCCCCTGAGAAAGCTGGACATTGAGAAGTGGGACTTCGACGAGGACGACATGGAGGTCTTCGAGCGAGAGGCCATCGCCGCAGCGGACAAGGATGTGAATTTCCGCAACTACAAGTACGTCTATCTCTTAGCTGCGGGAGGAGTTTGGCCCCATGCCGCCTCTCGTGAGATCCCCAATAATGATGGAGTCGAATCATTCAGGCTAATCGTCGTCAACGAAGAAGACGACGTGGGTACCTACGCGCATGAGTTGGGTCACTGGATACCCAGCAACTATGAGCAACGGGGCAATGAGGGTCTCCCAGACCTCTACAGCTACGATGCCGCGGAGAAAGGTGATCCGTCCAGCATATGGGTGGGGTGCTGGGACCTGATGAGCTCGTCCGACAATCTTGGGTTCAGCGCATGGAGCAAGATCCATCTCGGATGGATCACCTCTCAAGAGATACGCGTGAAATCCACAACAGCCGTCGCAGTCAATCTGCAACCGCTGGAGAAAGATTCTGGAACACGTGCGGTGGTCGTGCCGCTGACCGCCAAGACATCCTACGTGATAGAAGTGCGACGTCGAATCGGATACGACAAGACGCTTCCCACCGAAGGTGTTCTGATCTATCTTGCGGATTTGAACAAGAAGAGCGGATACGGGATCTTGAAAGTCATCGACGCGAAATCGGCTACCAAGACACTCGATGATGCACCATTCAAGAAGGGCGACATCTTCGAAGACAAGCAGAATCATGTCTATGTCTTGGTTGCTCTCACGGACGAGGCAGGGTTCACCATAGTTGTTTCGGGCGTCAAGGTCCAGTCCATCGTGGACACGGACCAAGACGGGCTGTTCGACTTGATTGAAACTCAGTTGGGCACTGATCCTAAGAACCCTGACACGGATGGCGACGGGCTCAAAGATGGCGATGAAGTGAACAAATATGGAACGAATCCGTTGAACCCCGACACGGATGGTGACGGGCTACGTGACGGTAGAGAAGACGAGTTGGGTACGGATCCCCTGAATCCCGACACCGACGACGATGGACTCGCGGATGGTCGGGAGGTTGAACTGGGCACGAACCCGAAAGTGGGTGACTCAGACGCGGATGGACTGAGCGACGGAGACGAAGTTGACAAGTACGGGACGAATCCGCTGAAGTCCGATACGGATGATGACGGTCTCCCTGACGGCGAAGAAATCAGACTGGGAACAAACCCACTGGAAGCCGACACCGACAAAGACGGACTACCAGATGGCAAGGAGCTCCAAATTGGCACGAACCCTCTGAAGGCCGATACGGACGGCGACTATTGGCAGGACGGGACAGACCCAGCTCCGACGAATCCGTCGATGCCCAACATCCTCATCATCGCCGTAGTGCTCATTGCAGTGGTGGTCATTCTCATCATGTTCCGAAAACGCGAGAGACACCTAGGTGTGCCGATGGGAATGCAGGCCGCGCCGCAGATTGCTCCAGCTAGGGCTGAACCTCATCCTTCCGCCGAAGTGGTACATCAGTTCTGCATACACTGCGGATCCGTGCTTCTGACCGATTCAAAGTTCTGCCAAGTATGTGGCGTCCAGCAGCACTAAGCGGTTCAGAGCAGGAGAGAGCCATGTTGCTGACTGCATGGTTACTAGCAGGACCGTGAGCCCGTTGCAGGCTTCATGTTCCTGAATAGACTCCGTGATGCTATTCTTGGCTTGAGAGCAGCTCCCGGATTTGCGCTCTGGGTCTTGCTGCATCGAAGATTCTACTGAATCCCTTAAGCCAGAGTGGGTAGAGGAAGATCTTGCCGTAGAAGAAATCCTCGAAGATTGCGTTTTCGAGCTTGATGAGCGCACTGCGCACTTTCGCGTAGCCATAGAATAGGCAAAGGTGGTGTACGTTCTCGAGCGATGGGCATTCCATGAATCTGATTGCTATCTCTCTGTCACACGTGTTGTCAGTTGACTGAGTAGTGGCTCTCTGTGTCATCCGTCTCAGGACGAATCGTTTGAGGTACCGTGTCTGCGCGTGTCTCTTGGCGAAGAGATCTGTTGCGTCCGCTTCCATCTTGGTGTCTGGCCCTGATCGATGGCCAGTGGCTTATTATGTCTTATCTTGGCTGCGGATCTACATGGGTTCCTGCAACGAGCAGTAATCTCATTTCTGTTCTGTAAGTTTCTTGAGTAGTTCTTCGTACTCCTTTGCGGACAGTAGTGAGCCTGCTTCGTCTTTCAGCTTCAACGGCTTCATGAGGATTAACCAGCCTTCTCTGTAGGGTTGTTGGTTAACGAGTTCTGGAGCATCTGCAAGCTTCTGGTTGACCTCAACAACTTCACCCGATATCGGAGAGTAGACTTCTGAGACTGCTTTGACAGACTCAACTGTGCCAAAGGATTCTTTCTGCGCGAGTCTTCTTCCAACTTGAGGAAGATCTGCGTAGACGACCTCATGGAGAGAGTTCTGTGCATAGTCGGTGATGCCGACCCTGCAAACGTCACCCTCCATACGCAACCATTCATGATCCTTCGTGTACTTCAGGTCGACTGGTACCTCTCGTCCTTCAACCATCGGATCTCACACATCCTCGGAACGTGACTACTGCGTGCTCTAGTATCTCGACTAGGATCGATATATAGAACCAGATGGCGGGGATGCTCCTTTTCTCCTGAACGGCCGATTCCACGTCCTCACCAAAAGACCGCAAGGAAGCCCACGAATTGATTCGTGGGAGGAATTGCAGAGCCCTTAAACGGAGCATTGAATAATACGCCCCCTAATGGAGCCTCATGCCGTTGAGGCAGACGCTTCTTGTACGCTTGGAAACCACTCAAGAGCAATTCAAGATGCTTTTGGGCACGATGGAACGCTTCAATGAGGCGTGCAACTTCATCGCGCCCACTGCGTACAGGCTGCGAACCGCGAACAAGATGAGGCTTCAGAAAGAAGTCTACCGTGAAGTCAGGGACAAGTTCGGCTTGTCCGCTCAGATGGCAATTCGAGCCATAGCAAAAGTCTGCGAAGCATACAAGCGTGATAGGTCCAAGAAGCCGAAGTTCAAACCGCATGGAGCAATGGTGTACGATCAACGCATCCTCTCTTGGAAACGTCTTGAGCAAGCATCCATCTTGACACTGAAAGGACGAATTCGCGTGCCGATTCGTATCGGGGAATACCAGAAAGTCCGCATGGATCGGATACGCGGCCAAGCGGACCTCATACTTCGCAACCACCGATTCTATCTTGCGGTCGTAGTTGACGCGCCAGAAGCCAATCAGTACGACCCTACTGGTGCCCTCGGCGTCGATCTCGGTCTCGTCAACCTCGCCGTAGACTCCGACGGAACCACATACAAGGGCGAAAGCGTAGATCGCGTGATGGTCCGCAACGAGAGAATCAAACGGGCCCTCCAAACATGCGGGTCGAAAAGTGCGAAGCGCCATTTGAAGCGAATAAGTGGGCGTGAAGCACGCCACAGAAGAAACGTGAACCACATCATCAGCAAGAAACTGGTGGCGAAGGCTTTAGACACTGGTCGCGCAATCGTGTTAGAAAACCTGAAAGGAATACGCGCCCAGACAACGGTTCGTAAAGCTCAGCGTCGCCGCCACAACTCTTGGAGCTTCAACCGGCTCCGACAATTTATTGAATACAAGGCGAAACTCGCAGGCGTACCCGTCATCTATGCGAACCCGCGAGGAACATCGCATACATGCCCAAGATGTGGGGTCCAAGACAAGAAGAGTCGCCCAACAAGAGACCAATTCAGATGTGTCGGATGCGGATTTGCTGGTCCAGCCGACTACATAGCGGCGTTGAATATCGCTGCGAGGGGTCAAGTCAGTGACCCCATCGTTCCGAGGAACTTTTTGGAGCCTCAAGCTCTCCTCAGGGACAAGCCAACGATTTCAATCGTTGGTAGCTGACGCAAACCTTAACGAGCAATTGAGAATGAGATGCCGGTTAGTCGGAACTAGGACGTAGCTTTGCATGACAGGTACCCCAAGGGAGATCACCGTTGAGGCCGGAAGGACACTTGTCGTGGCCGGCCCAGCCTCATTTGAACTCCGCGAGGGCAATGCAACCGTACTCGCCGCACTATTGGATTCCGGAAGGTACGTCGTGCTCCGAGGAAAACAGACCCCCATCGAGATCCAGTCTCCTTCGTCCTTCAAGATGTGGATAGGCGAGGATGGCGGAGTTGAGGAACTCGATGGAAGCACAATTCCGCTTTCATGGCGTGAGGCTGCCTCGACGCTGACCGAGCTTGGCGAAGGCATAGCAATTGTAGTAGGTGAAGCAGATGCAGGCAAGTCTACACTATGTACGTTCCTTGCAAACCTCCTCATTCAGGAGGGCATACGAGTAGCGATCGTTGACGCGGACATAGGCCAGACGGATCTGGGCCCTCCAACAACGATGGCTGCGGGAGAAGTGACCGAACGAACAGTGAACCTCTCACGCGTCTGCCCCTCAGAGCGCATATTCATTGGCCTCACAAGCCCAGGCCGCGTCAAAGGCAAGGTCATTCGAAGCGTCAAGAGACTCGTCGACAGACATGTGGAACCCGGCAAGCTCGTGATTGTCAACACTGATGGGTGGACCACTGGAAGAGAGGCTGTCATGTACAAGGTTCAGATGCTTGACGAGGTTCAACCAGATATTGTATTGGGCATCGGAACCAAACAAGACACACGGGATATCATACAGGCCGGCAACCGCACAACGTTGCTCGTCGCTCCCCCTGACACGATCAAAGAGAGAAGCCAGATCGAACGGAGAGAACTCAGAACGCTCGGATATCAGAAGTACCTTTCGGGATCTTCCCTCAAAACCTTCCGAGCCAATGGAGCAAGTGTGCGTGATTCGCTCTCCTCGCAGGATCTGAATCTGCGCACACTGTCGCGGCCAAGAATCGAGACTCTCAAGGACGCAATTGTAGGTTTCCTAGACACAGACGGTTTCCTTCAAGAGATTGGTGTTCTGAAGGACGTCGTCCCCTCCACAATGACGTTCAAGGTCTGGTCCAAGATTGCAGTCCCGTCCGGGCAGATTGAGATTGGCGGCGTTAGATTGAGCGATAACGGCCATGAGTTGGGCTATGTTGAATGATAGCAGCGCGAAGGAAAGGTAAGTCGTACATATCAGTGGCCGCTACTGTTGTCTTGTCTGGCGGTTGAGTGTGGCAGTCTGTTGAGGGCGAAGACGTCGACCGAAGAGAAGGAACTCGCTGTCATCGAGAAATGCATAATCAGAACAATGAGGAAGTTTCGAGAGCAGCCGAGATTCTTCTGGTCAGAAGATGATATCTGCTGTTACTTGAAGGGGTTGTTACTGAAGGGTAGGCTCTTCAAGAGCGGGCGAGTTGGCAACGTCTTCCTCAGATTCCCGACCAAGGACACATATGAATACCACGAGAACGGCACACTGTTCACTTCTCCAGGTGGCAAGAGAGATCACTTTGCTCTTGCAGGTTGGACATCAGCCGTCCCGACGACATGGAATCATGTGACCCAGCAGCTTTCATTCGCAATCATGCTGAAGCATTTCTCAACCTTCCCCAAGGATTGGGCGGTCCAAATCAAGAATGAAATATTGAAACTGAGCGATGACGTGAACGGTGTTCCGATAAGAGGCAGATACTTCCTACTTCTCACAGCCCAGCAGACTTCGCTGTTTAGAGAGCAGCTCAACTCCCTGTTCGCAGGGTACCCATCTGTCAGGTGCTATCAACAAATCGCCCAATAGCACCGATCAAAGAACCCTCTCTGAGACCCTGAACCTGCTGGTGCGCCATTCTTGTCAGACGGGGCTGCGGATTGACCTAGGTCGAGCGTTCTTTCTTCGCCGAGCGACTACGGTAGATAAGATGCAGGCCTAGCAAGCCTACACCGAGCCCGGCCAGTATCGATTCGACTGGGAAACCGGGAATCGGCGGTGTTGTAGGTGTCGATACTCCCGTCACAATGAATGTGCTCGTTGAAGTCTTTGTCGTAGTTTCTGTGACCGTATCGGTCTGTGTCGCCGTAGTCGTCAAAGTCCTATTGGTTGTGACGGCCGTCTGCGGTGTCCAGACAGTGCTCGTGGACTGAACAGTGGTCGTCCCAGCAGTCCTAGTCGTACGATAGGTTGTCACCGTCGTCGTTACACTCGTGGGAACAGTTGTAGTCATGTAGCTGGTCGTGAAACTCACATACCATCTTGTTTCCGTGGCCATGTACGCAGTTGACGTCAACAGAGTCGTTGTCAAGTTTGAGAAAGTAAATGTGAAAGTGAGGTTAAGTGGACCATAGGGAGCTGTGAAAGTAGTCTTCCAAGTGGTGATGGTTACGTCCATTGGGCTTGAAGCAGGTGCTTGCGCCGGGACAAGAGATACAAGAGACACAACACACGCAGCAATCACCAGCGCGACGAATGCTGCTCTGACCGTGAATGGCCTCCTCAAGGCTACTCTAGGCATCATTTCCGCTTGACGTAGGATATAACGATGACCAATCCACGCCCATGATCCGCACTAGAGAACACACTTGGTCAGATATGGAAGAGAAAGGAAGGAGGGCGGGTTGTCCGCCCGAGCATACTATTCTGGGTTCGGATGGAGCATGGCGAAAGCGAAGATTGCTGGTGCCGCAATGAGGCAGGTGAGCACAGTTGCCGAGCCGCCGATCGCAAGCAACAGGAACGATCCAGTCACTTCGCCGACTGCTAGCAATGCCAGCGCGACCGTCAACAATGCAGCTGAGCCCTTTGCCACGCCTACGAGTCGGACTCGTCTCCTCTTCAGGAGCGCCCTCACACCAAACATAGCCGGCAAAGTCAAGTAGACCAGGCCTATCAGCGAGCTTGCAGCCAGTCCAGCCACCACGATGGCAAACTCCGGGACCCCGCTAAGCAATGAGTAAGCCAGACTGCTGACGCCAAGTATGCCAAGGAGTGGATATAGAAGGACTCTGATGGGAGCGCGTAGTGGATCGTTGCCCGCGATGAACCCAGCAACCGACGGACTGAACGAGTAGTACCACGCATTGAAGACCTCCATGAACGCTGAACCCGCCCTCGTTGACAGAACAAGTCCATCCCTGAAATTCCTTAGGAACTGAACAGCAGACGAGACCTCCGAACCAAACGTGGCAGTCGCGATTATGCATGGCTTCGGCGGCGTCCACGGCCCAGTCGTTATAGCAGTGGTCGTTGTAGCAGAGACCGAGGTCGTTACGGATGATGCGGTGCTTGTAGTGGTTGTGAGTGCAGTCGTAAGAGTTGTTGTCGTGGGAAGTGTGACAGTAGTTGTCGGAGTCGTGATTGTAGTCAAACCAACAGTAAACGAAGCAGTTGCTGAATCACCCGCACCCGCACTCGTCTGAACCGTCACCGTATAGCTGCCAGTAGCCGCACCTGATGCAACGGTGAAACCTCCCGTAAGTGTGCCTCCTGAAAGAGAACACGACGACGAAACGAAGAGACCTCCCGGAACCGCCGTCAAGAGACACGTGATGCCGACAAAGTTCGAGCCAGAAGCGGTTACAGGTGTCCCCGGTGGACCCGAGGCTGGACTTAACTCCAGCGTTGGAGGCGAAGGAACGGTAAACGTCGCGCCCCCTGCGTCCCCACCTGTTCCAGTGACGTAAACGGTATACGTATCGTTTGATCCAGATGCCACTGTGAACAATCCAGACATTGTGCCGGCAACCAGCACGCATGCCGGGCTTGTGATCAGACCGCTGGGAGATGAAGTGATTGCGCATCCAGAATCACCTACAGCAAAGTTCGAGCCTGAAATGCTCACGAGGGTTCCAGCTCCTCCGGAGGATGGCGACAGCGAGATTGACGGGGTCACCTGGAACGGAGCGGACTTGGAAGTCCCGCTTGGGTTCGTCGTAACCGTCACAGTCGATATGCCCGGAACAGACCCGCTCTTAACAGTGAAAGAACCGTCGACCACCCCGCCGCTGACTGTACAGGTCACCGAAGCGATGATGTCAGGTAGCGCGGTGATTGAGCAGGGGGATACATCGCCTACGGGGAAGCCTGTTGCATCCACAGACACAGCTGTACCTACAGGACCGTAATTGGGCAACAAAGTGAAGGCCGATGCAGACTTGGTGAAGGCCGGCGCAGATACTGGCCCGAGCGAGCTTGGGAAGGTCACCGTATACGGCCCAGGAGCGGGAGGTATCCCAGCGACCGTGAAGGTTCCAGTCATCTGGAAAGTAATCGCTGAGATGCTGCAAGATACGCCAGACAGCAATCCGGCCGGTGTGCTGAACAACGTTGCCGCACAGGTTGCTCCCGCGTCGGCCGCGCTGAAGCCGGAGCCCGCGATAGAGACCGATGCAAAGGATTCACCGCTCGTGGGTGTTAGCGTCATTTTCGGCGTGACTGCGAATGTGCCGGTTCCGAAACCTCCCCCAACACCGGTTACCTGCACACTCCAGGGTCCGCCTTGCGCATTTGGACCGACGGTGAAAGTGGCGGTGAGGGCTCCCGAACTTATCGTGCACGTGGGCGAGGGCGTGGTCGAGAAGAGGTTAGACCCAGCCGGCGCGGTAATTGTGCATGCCCCGTTGTCCGCAGACGTGAAAGAGCCGGAAACCGTCACAGCTGTTCCGGTTGGACCGTAAGACAGAGGTGAGAAGCTGAGAGCTACTGGAACGCCCTTCGAGAACGAGGCAGAGGCTATATCAATCGAAGGACCCACGTGGCCTTGGACCGTAATCGTGTAGGCACCGTTGGCCGCCGTGGCTGAGACCGTAAATACTCCGGTGACCGCTCCTGTCAAGTCAACATTGCATGTTGGCGCTGCTGCAAACAACCCAGCCGGGGTTGAAAAAGGAGCTGGAGCACAGGGTAGAGCTGCTGTTGCGTCGAAACCTGAGCCGAAAATTGCGATAGATACTCCACTCACCCCTGAAGCAGGACTCAGAATGATTCGCGGCTGAAGGTCGAAGTTAACGGGACCCACCACGTCCCCTCCAGGGTTGGCCGTCACCGAGACGAGGTAGGTCTGATTTGTTGCCCCAGCGAGGACTACGAATGTGCCCGTAAGGACGCCCGTGCTTCCTGTCACTCCGCATGAGTAGCTGCCGAGAGGCGGGATGAGGCCGGGAACAGTGGTCGCGAGTGTACAGGTGACATGGGTTGTCTTAAAACCCGTTCCTTGAATTGTCACGGTTGTTCCTGCGAGCGCTCCGAGCGGAGGAAAGCCACGATCTGGGCTTAACGTAAACGCTGCCGTAGGATTGTAGCCGGGGGCGGCAGTAGACTCAGTCCCGTGGAGACCTCTGATGGTCACAGAGTAGGTAGCAGGTGTGAGATCAGGAGCCGTTGCAGAAACTTTGAACATCGCGTCGGCTGTAGCGCCCAACCAGACATTTCCGGCATTGTCTATGAGACAGAAGGGAGATGAGAGGAGGAAACTTGGATTGGACACGATTGTACAGGGTCCCGCGTCTGAGGGTCCATTGGCTGTTGCGGCGAACTGGGCCACTATGGTGTGCGTTACTGTAACCCACTGCCCGGCTGGTACCGGCGCACTGATCGTCAGGGCAGAGGGTTGGGCGGTGACTGCGAAGGCGGGGGAAACAGCACTGGTCGCTGGTATGGGATACGTCACAGTAACCGTGTACGCTGGGCTCA
>JBAVVE010000010.1:0-9316 GCA_049697135.1 Bathyarchaeia archaeon
AATCCCACCCCCCGCACTTTTTGAGGAAACCCCGAAATCCGGTCGGATTTCGACTCTTCACCTATCCCGCTTGAGCCATCCCATTCTTCAGTCAAACTTGGCTGGCACCTACGAGCCCGGAGGATCGCCGGTCGTCGCGTCAAGTGATAGGTACAGGTCTCGACTGTTGAAGAAGACCGGAAGCGTAGTTGAAGAAACTCAACAACCGATTACCCCAGAATTCCTCTGACTGTACGAAACCTTCTGCACAGTCTGCAGAAGTGTAGCGCTTCGTACGGGACTGTCTGTGTCTGAGGTAAAGACTCCCGTTCCCACCATTCAAGAACTGCCGAAGTCTAGCTGAAGGAATTCAACAGATTCACGTCCAGTACCTTACGTGGAGAAACTCCTAGAACCCAGAAGGATCATGTGAGAAAGAACTCCAAGACAACTGGAATCCAAAAAGAAAGTGTCGCGCCGCTGACAACATCGAACAGTTCGTTGCGGGCATCAGAAGAGTTGCCCCACAGTCATCTGGCCGCTCTTCTCTTGATCTCTCTGGCGAAGTTACGCACTAAGCCATCCGTGAACTGCTTGAAGCGTTCAGGATCTGACATGATGAGATCGCTGTTTTCGTCGACTATCTTCTTGGCTTGCTCAAGAAAAGGGTCGGGTGTGTGCAACCCAGTCTCACGACAAAACTCCACAAACCTGCTCAGCGCGTCCAGTAGCCTGAGGGATCCGTAGAGAGCGGGTTCCCCGATGCATCCTCTTGCGCTTGTTGCGAGAAATGTTGCAAACTCAAACATAGCCTCGTCGGCGTCTTTTCTCTGCGTTGTCATCTCATTTCATCTCCAATTGATTCCGGAATCTGTCGGTATACGCGACTTCATTCAAGGTGAGCTTCGGGGGCGGTTTTGGCACCTCTCTAGCATAGCCTACTGTTACTATTAGTTCGGGCCTGGCATGATCAGGAATGTCTAGTAGTTCTGATACAGCGCTTGCCGCGAATGATTTCACTATGCAGGTCGCAAGTCCGAGTGAGTGTGCCACGAGCACGATATTCTCGGTTGCTAATGCGGTGTCTACGATGGTGAAGTAATCGCGTCCCTGTTCTCCCCCGAGCCTGTACGCCCTCTCCTGATCGGAACACACGACAATCAGCGCCGTGGGTTTTCCAAAGATGCCGGGCGAGACTTTGCGTATCATGTCAACCATGCTAGGATCCTTTACGACTATGAACTTCCAGGGCTGAATATTGCTCGCCGATGGAGCCCACCGCGCCGCCTCAAGCATCTTCTGAATCAGCGCTGTAGGCACTGCTTTCGGCTGGAAACTCCTTACGCTCCGCCGTCCAAGAGCAGCCTCGTAGACCTCCAAAGTCGAGCCTCAGTGCTGAGATAGGTTTGGCTGTCCACTTGTGTCTTTCACTCAGCGTTGACCACATGAGCGCGGTGTAGCAGTCTCGTTCGGAAGGAAGCTTAGAACCTTCGGGTGTGAGTCAATTTCAAGTCGATTAGGGCTTCAGCAACCTTCAGGGTTAGCGATGCCGGCTCAATTACGGGGGCTGGCACGAGTTCTCGTATGTCATCTATCATGTATGCCATTCCTGTGCATCCTAGTACGATGACTGAGGCGTCATCGGACAGGCAGTTCTTTGCAGTCTTCGCGATCTCTCGAACGGTTCTGGGTCGGTCTGTTTCGAGCTGCAGCACCGGTATCTTCAGAGGTACGACCGAGTACCTCGCGGAGTCGAGACCCATTCGTCTAGCGTTTGATACTACTTGGATTGCGGTGGCTTTCGTTGGTGAGATTACGCTGAATCTGTCGCCGAGCATGCCGGCGATCAGCATCGAGGTCTCACCTGCGCCCAGCACGGGGATATCATAGACTTCCCTGAGAGCTTCAACGCATGGGTCACCGAAGCAGTTCACAATCACCGCGTTATGTTTGCGCGCGATCTTTGACGCTAACTTGAGGATTTCAGGGCAGACTAGCGCCTTGCTCTGATAGCTCTCGACGGATTTCGGGCCCTTGCTCAAGCTGGCGACGGTCACGACCGTATCCTTTCGAGCGTACCTCTCAAGAAACTCCTTGTCGGGGCCATCCCATCGCGATGTGCCGACCGGATTAATCACTAGGATCTTCATCACGACAACTCCCTATCTTTCCTGATCTTTGGCCTGACGGTCGCTAACTAGGAAGCACGCTACGTTATGACCGTGTCCTACATCAGCTAGTTGCGGTTCCTCCTTCTTGCACCGCTCCATAAGGTAACGGCAACGTGTGCTGAATCTGCAGCCGGGCGGCGGGTTCTCAGGGCTAGGGACGGTTCCCTCGAGGACGATTTCCTCTTTCTTGATGTCCGGGTCAGCCGCTGGGATCGATTGCATGAGCGCTTGCGTGTAGGGGTGAAGAGGCTCGTCGAAGATTTGCCTAACGGAGCCCATTTCCATGATCTTACCCACGTACATGACTTGGACTCTGTCGCTTACGTGCTGTACGACTCCAAAGTTATGCGAGATGAACAGGTATGTGAGACCGAGTCTATCCTGCAAGTCTTTGATGAGATTCACGATGTGCGCCTGAACCGAGACATCTAGGAACGATGTTGGTTCGTCTAATACAACGAACTTTGGATTAGTCGCGAGCGCTCGAGCGATACCGATGCGTTGCTTCTGTCCGCCGCTGAACTCGTGAGGGTATCTTCGCATCGCATCATTTGCGAGGCCTACGAGTGTGAGGAGTCCGAGAACTCTCTCCTCCAGTTCTCTTCTGTCCATTTCGAAATGGGTCTTCAGGGGTTCTGCAACGATATCCCTCACGAGCATTCTGGGATTGAGTGACCAGTACGGGTCTTGGAAGACCATCTGCATGCTCTTACGGAGAACTCTCACTTTGCTTTGCGGGAGCCTAGTGATGTCCTTGCCATCGAACACGATCGTGCCGGCGGTTGGATCGAGCAACCGGAGAATGACACGGCCGAGCGTAGTCTTGCCGCAGCCTGATTCTCCGACAACCGCGAGAGTCTTGCCTTCCTCGATCTCCAGATCAATGTCATCGACGGCGCGAACCCAGCTCGTTGTCTTTGAGAGGAATCCGGTCCTGACAGGGAAGTACTTCTTGAGCCCTTCAGCCTTCACAAGCTCCGAAAACTCTGACCCCTCCCATCAATCGTAGTTAAGGACGCACGAGACTGTGTGCTCGTTGCCCAAGTCGACAGATCTCGGCCTTTCAGCTGAGCAGATCTCCTTCGCGTATGGACAGCGAGGGTGGAACCTGCAACCCTGAGGCGGGTTGAGCATGCTTGGCACTGCGCCGTCGATCCCAACCAGTTTGTTTTGGATCACTCCGATTTTCGGGATCGCCTTGAGCAGGCCTCGAGTGTACGGGTGCTTCGGGCTCTTGAAGACATCTCGGACTGCTCCGTACTCTACTTTGTTGCCTGCGTACATGACTGCGACGCGATCACATGTCTGAGCTACGACCGACAAATCGTGAGTGATGAGTAGAATGGAAGTTTGCAGTTTCTCCCTGAGCGCCCTCATGAGCTTCAAAATCTGCGCTTGAATAGTGACATCAAGCGCCGTGGTGGGCTCGTCCGCAATCAGCAGATCGGGGTTGCATGCCAGCGCCATCGCGATCATTGCCCGCTGGCACATTCCGCCGCTCAGCTCGTGAGGGTACGCGTTCGCAGCTTTCTCCGGATTCGAAAGCTGCACGAGGGATAACATTCGAACGGTGCTCCTATGGGCCTCTTCTTCGTCGACCTGCTGGTGAAGGCGGATCACGCTTGAGATTTGGTCGCCTATTGTAAACACAGGATTGAGGGATGATGCTGGATTCTGGAAGATCATTGAGATGCGACCCCCGCGGATCGAACGCATCTCCTCACTGTCCTTCTTGAGGAGGTCTTCACCGTCGAACATAACAGACCCGCGTTCGATCTTGCCTGGATACGGGATCAATCCCAAGATTGCGAGGGAGGTGACTGACTTCCCGCAACCCGTCTCTCCTACCAGCCCCAGACTCTGCTTCCTACCTAGGACCAATGAGTCGATGTCGACGGCGTCTAGGATTCCTTGGTAAGTGTAGAACTTGACGTTGAGATCACGGATCTCCAAGAGGTGCTCCGACTTCGAGGTCATGTCAACTAGCACTCTCTCATATCCGCCTCAGCTTCGGGCTGAGGGCCTCTCTCAGGCCGTCGCTCATCAGGTTGAACGCTAAGACCGTTGCCAGGATTGCGAGGCCGGGAAACGTTGCGAGATACCAGTGGTCTAAGAAATAGTATCTGCCAATGCTCAGCATCAAGCCCCATTCTGGCGTGGGCGGCTGGGCGCCAAGCCCGAGGAAGCTCAGAGATGCCGCCGTTAGAATGACGGAACCAAAGTCGAGTGAAGCTTGCACAACGATCGGCGTTAGCGAGTTCGGCAAGATGTGCTGGAACATTATCCAGAAGTTCTTCACTCCTGTCGCGCGAGCGGCTTCAACGAATGGTCTTTCCTTAAGCGACACAACTTGGCCGCGTGCAAGTCTGGTGTACCATGGCCACCATGCGATCGCTATCGCGATCATCGAATTGGTAAGCGACGGACCAAGAGCTGCTGATATCACAAGAGCCAGCAGCAGAGGAGGAAAGCTCAGAAACATGTCGGTGATCCGCATGATCACCTCGTCGACTGCGCGGCCACCGTATCCCGCCCAAACACCAAGCGGAACACCGATCACCAGTGTGAGCGCAATGACTAGGCCGCCGATCTGAAGTGATATTGGAGCCCCAAAGATCACTCTGCTGAGTATGTCCCTTCCCGCTTCGTCCGTTCCGAAAAGGTGAATTGCGTCTGGAGGATGAAACGCGTTTGCCGGATGCACAGCCCCCGTTGCGTCTTGGGGATACGGCGCCAGCCAAGGCGCGAAGATGGCAACGAAAACCAAGAAGAGAACAAATAGGAGGCCGGCAAACGAGATCTTGTTTCTCCTGATGACGTGGAGGCTGTATCGAAGCTCGCGTAGCTGCGGCTCGATCTCCGAAAGGAGCTTTCCAATGCTTTCTACTGCTTGAGACATGGTCGTTCCTCATTCGAGTCTTATTCGTGGGTCGAGGTAGGCCTGCACCAAGTCCACGACTAGATTCAGCAGAATGTAGACTAGCGCAACAACGATCGCTATTCCCATTACGGCCGGATAGTCAAGCGATATTATTGAGAGCGCAGCATATCGTCCCAGCCCTGGCCAGTTGAAAACGGCCTCGATCAAGAAGGTCTCGACGAACGAGTAAGCAAACGTCAACGCAAGTACGGTGATCGTCGGCCCGATCGCGTTCTTCAGCGCATACTTGTAGGCGACAAGGCGCTCGGACAAGCCGTAGGCCCTTGCGGTCCGGATGTAGTCCTCGTCAAGAACGTCAACCATCGTAGACCGCGTCATTCGCGTTATCAATCCAATCGGAAAAGCGGCAAGAGTGACTGCCGGCAGGATCAAGTGAACTAGCACATCTTGGAACGCCAGTAAATTTCCCGAAATCAAAGAGTCGATCGTGTAGAAACCGGTGACTACGGTGATTGGATACGCTAACAAGATATCTGTGTCAACTCTTTCACCTACGGGTAGGATTCCGAGCCACCGGAAGAACACAAGCTGCAACATCATTCCGAGCCAAGGAGTGAATACCGATACGCCAATCACCGAGGAGAGCCTAGTTGCATGGTCGGCTGGCTTGTCTCTCTTGAGGGATGAAACCACTCCCAAAGGAACGCCCACAATTATCGAAATGATCATTCCCGTAAGGATGAGTTCCAGAGATGCGGGAAGGAAGGCAGCTATGTCATTCAAGACTTCGTCGTGGGTTCTGATGGAGACTCCGAAGTCTCCTCTCAGCAGATGTGACATGTAGACGTAGTACTGCACGTAGAGTGGTTTGTCTAGCCCTAGTTCTATTCTTGCGCGAGCAATCTGGTCTGCTGTGGGATGAGATCCAACCCACATCACGGCCGGGTTGGATGGGACGATCCTTGCGAGGACGAAGGTTATTGTACATACGCCGACGAGCACGAGGATCGACAATAGGAGTCGTCTGAGGATATAGTATCGGAGTTTCACTGGTAACCCTCATCGGGACGCAAGGGAATAGGCTTGGGTTCTCAGATTGCATCTGGCCCTCAGAACGTTGTCTAGTCTAGCAGAAAAAAAATGGGGAAAGGGGGAACGTATGGTTACTCCTGCCTGTAGCAGTTGTACCAGAACACTACGTGCGCGTATGCTGGGTTATCTATGTAACCCATGAGGTTCGCTCTCTTGGCGCGGGTGTACATCTGGTCGAAGAAGAATATCACTGGCGCGTCTTCGGTGAGCTTCTGTTGAGCCTCGGCGTACATGCTCAGGGCCTTGCCCCTGTCGGCTCCTGCGGTCGCTGATCCGTCGTCGATGAGCTTGTCATAATCCGGGTTGCCGTAGTAGCCGAAGTTGAAGACGATCGACTGCTCCGAATGGAACATTGGTCCTAGGAAGGTGTACGGGTCTGGGTAGTCCGGCCACCAGTACATCACGAAGATGTCCTGTCGGTCGGCAGGGTTCTCCGCTGTCGCCAGCGCCCACTGTTGCTCCCAGGGCATTCCACGAAGCTCAAGCGTTATACTCAGCTTTGCCAGCTCGGCCTTGTATAGTTCTCCGGCTCGTCTCTCATACTCGTCGCCCGCGTTGTAAGTGTATAGCAGGGTGAAGCCACCGTTCGGGTGACCTGCCTGAGCCAAGAGGTCCCTTGCCTTGTTGAGATCGTACGTGTACTGGAACACCTCGTCGCTGTGGCCCCACATGCCATGCGGAACAGGTCCTCTGGACTGTGTTGCAAAGCCGCGCATGACGTATTGCACAATGTCCGTGTACGGGACGACGTATGAGAGCGCTTGCCTAACCAGCTTGTTGTCGAGCGGAGCTTTCTTGGTGTTGAAGAAGCCCAGCATGTTCTGATATGCAGATGTCTGGACAATTTCGATTCCAGGCTCGCTCTTCATTGCAGCGATATCTTCGAATGGCAATCGGTCTACAATATCAACCTCGCCGGCTTCTAGCATGAGTCTAGCGGTCGCCCATTCGGGTACGGACTTGATCACTACCTTGTCGAAGTGTTTTCCAGACCAGCCTCCCCAATAGTCGGGGAATTTTGCCAGTGTGACTGAGTCGAGTGCCTTATCGTACTTCTCGATCACATACGGGCCAGTGCCGGCTTCGTTGCCTTTGAGGAACCAGTCGTGTCCGTTCTTCTCTGTCACGACTGGATCGTAGATGTGAGCACAGTACGCGGCTGAAGCTATGTTCAGTAACGCGGCAGGATATGAGAGTACGAATTGGACTTTGTACTTGCTGAGGACGTTGATCTCTTTCAAAGGTGACCAGATGTAGGATGCGCCCTTCGGGCCGTTTCCGTCCCAGCCCTTCATGTTCCGTTCGATCGAATACTTCACGGCGTTCGCGTCGAATTCGTTGCCAGTGTGGAATTTCACACCTTGCCTAAGGTCGAATGTGTACGTCAAGCCGTCCGGTGAGACTTCCCAATTCGTCGCTAGGACCGGTATGTATTGATCCTTGAACGGGTCGTAGCGTACGAGCTGCTCGTAGACGTTGTTCATTACAACGACTTCGTTCGAGTAGGTCTCGCTTGGATCCCAGAACACAACGACGTTCGTTGTAACGTATGCGTAGACGGCTGTCGAAGGCTTAGCGGGCGGCTTAGCGATCAATGCTGAATAGTAGTAGGCTCCTCCGAGCGCAACAGCGACAATGATGACAATGATTATTGCTGCCTGAACCTTTGTTATCGCGTCTTTGCTGAAAATGCCTGACATTTCTCATCGTGAACAGGTCGCGGAACTGAAATATATGTATTTACATCAAGTTGCAGAATGAATGGGACTTCTCAAGTCTGACCATGGCGCCGGCGCACTTTGCGGCGTTCTAGCGTAATTGTCCTCTCGGCCTCAGCCCCAGCGAGACTAGGATTTCGGCCGTCCTCAAGGCTGAGAGTGCCGGGTTGACCACGGGAACATTGAGCCTAATTCGCTCCGCCAAATCGGCGAGCGCGGTGCAACCGAGAATGATCACGTCCGCTCCGTCTTCTGTCACTGCAAGCTCTGCTTCCCTGGCTATCTTCCTGATGGTGAGCTGCGGTTGCTCGTTCAGCTTCAGGACTGGCACATCTACGCCTCTTATCGATGCGAAACTCGCCGACATACTCATGGATTGAACCTGCATCGTAGGCGAGCGGGAAACATACCTCTTTGATCCGACGTCAATAATCGAGAATTTCTGACCTACAGTCAGCGCCATGCGAATGGCCGACTCACCTGCGCCTACCACCGGGAGGGTGCTCACTTCTCTTGCCGCATGCAATCCGGGATCCAAGAAGCAGTTGATGATGCTTGCGTCAAATCCCTCATCTGCGGCGCGACGGATTCGATTCGCGACTGGCCCGGCGGCAAGTGCTTCATCGTAAGAAGTTTCGATTGATTCGGGAGCTTCCTCTAAGTTCTCGCATCTGATTTCGAATCCTGGGCTTGCTTTGGATTCAAAGAACCGTTTAGACAGTTCACTGAGGGAAAGTGACCGAACGGGGTTCACCGCTAGTATTCGAAACGGATCGGCAAACTTGCCCGGCAACGCAGCGTCCTTCTAGATGTTCCACTACAGAGCTCTTCGGTTGAAAGTCATATAAGTAATGGTTCGCGACCTCAATTGGAAAGAGGCGAAAAAGTCCTGTCGTCGTTGCTGGATTTTGAGCTTGCAAGTGCAGCCCACATACTCGCGAGGGATCTTGTTCATGTGAAGCTTGGCGAGCACGTTCTTGTTTACGCTGACAGCGAATCAGATTGGGCTGTCGCGGAGGCCACCGCGAGAGCAGTACATAACGCCGGCGGCAAGGTTGCTCTGATGCGTTATCCTGCACCGAGGGGAGTGGGGGAAGACGCTGATGTGGACTTGCCTGAACCGCTTTCAGCGGCCATGATCAACTGCGACCTGATGATTGAGTTCTCGAAGATGTATCTGCTCTACTCGACGCCGTGGCGACGAGCAATGCAGGCCAAGCGAGCCCGCTACCTGTGCCTGTCAGGTATGACTTCAGACATGATGGCTCGCTGCGTAGGAGGCATCAACGTTGATGCGCTGATCAAGTTTCAAGACAAGATAGCTGAACTCACACGAAACGCTAAGAGAATGAGAATCACGACGCCGGCGGGTACTGACGTAGAATTCGAGAACGACCCGAAGCGTCCTGTCTTCACGGAAGGCGTGGTGGCAGACAGACCAGGAGACTACATGTTGGTCGGCCAAGTTGACTGGG
>JBAVVE010000011.1:0-10439 GCA_049697135.1 Bathyarchaeia archaeon
CCCAACCAAAGACATCGAAAGGATCAGGATTGCAAGAGAAGCTATCGGAGAAGAAATACACCTCATCGCAGACGCCAACCAGGGCTGGGACGTCGCTACCGCGATAAGAGTGCTCCGAAGGATGGAAGCTTTCGATCTCCAAGTTGCAGAACAGCCCGTGTATTGGAGAGATCTATGTGGACTAGCTAAGGTTACGAGGTCTACGAGGTCGTCAGTGATGGCGGACGAGGCCGTATGGTCGCCTCATGATGCCATGCAGATCATTCAGATGAAGGCTGCTCACATGATCAACATTAAACTGATCAAGAGCGGCGGCTTGTATGATGCTCAGAAGATAGTCAGTATGGCGCATGCTGCAGACATGACTTGCATGGTAGGTTGCACCTTAGAGACGAGCATCCTGTGTGCCGCGCAAGCTCACTTGGCCATGGCCTCAGAGAATGTCGTATACATTGATTCTCTAACGCCACCGGAGTTTCTCGTAGAAGATCCCGCTGAAGGGCTAAGGTGGAGTGAAGATCAAGTGATCTTGCCCGATAGACCGGGGTTGGGAGTAGAACTCAACGAGAGCACGATGAATAGATATGTGACGCGAAAGGTCTCGATAAAGTAGTTTGGGCGCAATCAAGAAGATGTGACGAAGTTTGGACAAGATTCAGTTGCTGAAGATGATTGAGAAAGAGCGAGTAGAATTCATCAACTTAATGTATGTTGATCTGTTCGGGCGAACTCGGTCGATGCTTCTGTGCGGCGGCAAGCTCAAGTCGCATCTAGAGAGCGCGCTTGGGACAGGATTCGACGGTTCCTCAGGCGGATTGGGTCTAGTCATAGAAGGCAGTGATGCCTTCCTGAAAGCCGACACATCAACCTTCACAGTTCTCCCGTGGGAAGGCAGGAAGACAGCTGCGTTAATCTGCAATGTGCATCGCCCTGACGGCGCACCTCTCGAGAGTTGCCCAAGATCTATTCTAAGGAGAACAATCGATCGCATGAAAAAGGAGCTTGGACAAGATGTCGAGGCTATTCTTGGTCCTGAAATGGAATGGTACTACCTGAGAAAAGTTGATGGTAAACTCAAGGTGGCGGATGAAGGCGGCTATATGTCCGCTCCCTCATCAGACGCGGCATATGAAGCCAAGAAAGACATAGCGTCAGCACTCCAGCAAGTCGGGATCATTCCCGACAAGATCCATCACGAGGTCCCATTTTCAAAAGCCGAAATAAACTTCCAACCTGCTCCCGCGCTGAGAGTTGCAGATATGGTCGTTCTCTACAAGACAACGGTGAAGGCAATCGCTCGATCGCATGACCTCATCGTGACATTCATGCCCAAACCCTATCCAGAGCGAGCAGGAACAGGAATGCACGTACACTTGAGCCTCGTGGACAGCAAGACAGGCAAGAACCTCTTCTCAGACAGCAACTCCAAGAACGGTCTATCCGAATGCGCACTGCATTTTGTTGGAGGACTCTTGGAACACGCCAAGGCATTGGCAGCGATCACAACGCCGAGCATAAACTCCTACAAGCGACTGGTTCCAGTGCCACGCTTTGAGGCTCCGGTGTATCTGGCATGGGGAATGTACAATCGATCTGCACTAGTTCGAATCCCACCGTCGTCACCGGAGAATGCCAGGATTGAGTACAGACCAGTCGATGCCTCATGCAACCCGTACTTGGCTTTCGCTTGCATGGTCGAAGCTGGAATGGATGGCATAAGGAAGAAAGCGACTCCGCCGAACCCGATTCAGGAAAACGTGTACCACATGTCGATTGAAGAGAGAAAACAGAGAGGCATAGCCCGACTGCCATCTTCACTCGGAGAGGCTCTGGACGAACTTGAGAAAGACACGCTAATACGAAATGTAATGGGTGACCACGTTTTCGAGAAGTACTTGGCGGCCAAGAGAAACGAGTGGCTGGAATACTGCACCTTGGTCACCGACTTGGAAATGGAACGCTATCTCGACATCTAGGACGAGTCAGACACAGGGCGATGTGGAGAAAGAGTTCAAAACGCTGCTCTGCAACAGGTCACTCCCTCACCGTGTTGTTTTGAGTAGATCCAAGGGATGACACTAGCTCTAGGCCAACTTGCCCGTGACGTAGTCTAGACCACTGCTTCACTTGGCGCAGCTATTGGGAAAACAACTGACCAAACGCTTATCCACTTCGCGGGTCGGGATAGAGAGCAGTCAGCGGTGAGATGAATGAGTGCTGAGCTCTCGTGGGATATCCTCGCTTGGAAGGAGATCGATTGGAAGAGGCTGACAGAGTTTAATGTAACGAAGCTACAACGATCGATGAGAGACCACCAAATAGATACGTTGATCGTCCAGAGTTTGGATAATTTTCAATATATTACAGGTTACCGTGTGCCTGCCAATATCAACCTAATGCACTACCTGCATAGGCAGGGAGCGATCTTGCCGGCCGAGGGGGATCAGCCGATAATGCTGGCCGGGGCTGCGGACATCTTCGACGCAAGACATTTCCACTGGATTGAAGATGTGCGATCGATGCCGATCCAGATTGGACTGTGGCCGAAAATCGTGAAGAGTGCACTGGACGATCACGGAATAGTCGGAACGATTGCACTCGATTCTCGAATGCAGCACGGGCTAGCAGAAGGAATCAAGCGAGAACTAGGTGCGAAATACAGCTTTGTCGATGGGTCAGAAATCCTTGAGACGGCAAGAGCGGTGAAGAATGACGAAGAAGTGAAGGTGTACATGAGAGCTCTCGCCCTGGCTGAGGTTCAGATGAAAGCCGCGAGAGATGCCGTGAAGGAAGGCGTTTCAGAGAGCCATGTTGCTGCCACGGCGGAGTACGCATTGAGAATGGCAGATCCAGAGGCTTTTCCTGCTTGGTCGCTGTTTGTCATGTCTGGCGATAGAGCGGCCTACCTAGAGAGGTCTCCTTCTAGCAAGATAATTCGAAGAGGCGAAATAGTCATGATAGACGGAGGATGCCACTACAATGGCTACTACTCAGAATTCTCGCGCCATGTCATGGTCGGTGAACCAACCGCCGAGCAAAAAAGAATCTACGCCGTAGCATTCGAGGCCGAACAGAAAGCTCTGGAAGCCATTAAGCCGGGGGTCAAAGCCTCAGCGATCGACAAACTGGCGAGAGGAGTAATCAAGGATGCCGGATACGAGAAATTCCAACATCCTCACATCACTGGACATGGACACGGCCTAGAGATTCATGATCCTCCTCTCATTGGTGATCCTGGACAAGTGAAGGAGTGGGTATTCGAGAAAGGGATGATAGTTGCGGTAGAGCCAGGAATCTTCAAACCCGGCGTTGGCGGTGTCAGAGAAGAGGACGTCGTTCTCGTGACGGAATCCGGCCACGAGGTATTGACCAGAGCGGAGTACGAGAACAAGCTCCTATCATAGTGAATGGCGGGCTCGCAAAGAGATCGACACCGCAAGGGGTCTTCATTCTCCCAATCGTCTTCGGCAGAGATGTTGAAGGTCGCGCATGAAAGCTGTGGAGTGTCAATGTCGAGTCAGATGAGGCACCAGAAAAATTGGCATCTACATTGAAATGAACCGGCCGAAAATTGACGCAGATATGTTTATATCTAGTCGGGGGAGTCTCGTGAAGTCAGCCGACACTGGTCGACTTCCCGCAGTCTCCGGCGGCGGCGTCAACCGGACTATGAGGGCGTTACGCCCTCGGATGAAGTGTTGACCTCCGATTGCGGGGAAATTCGTGAAGGCCCGAACAAACGGTCAGGCGTGATTAAGCCTGCTGGAACGATCGGGTCCAATGAAGGCTTGCAGTCACCTGTCAATTTCCAGTCCGTTTCACATTTCGTGTGTGACGGTATTTCTGAATCGTCCTAACACCGCTTGATCCTGGCGGACCCAACTGCTATCGGGGTGAGACTAAGCCATGCAAGTTGTGCGCTTCTAAGCCACGTTAGTGGCGCAGCGCACGGCTCAATATCATGTGGTTAACTTGCCCTTGGGACGGAGACACCCTCGGGAAACTGAGGTCAATTTCCGATAGATGGAGAGGCCTGGAATGGTTCTTCTTCCAAAAGGAACTGAGAACATGCTTTTCAGTTTCGCCCAAGGATAGGGCCGCACCCGATCAGGTCGCTGGTGAGGTAACGGCTCACCAGGCCTATAACCGGTACGGGCCGTGAGAGCGGGAGCCCGGAGATGGGCACTGAGATAAGGGCCCAGGCCCTACGGGGCGCAGCAGGCGCGAAAACTCCGCAATGCGCGAAAGCGCGACGGGGTCATCCCGAGTGCCGTCCGCTGAGGGCGGCTTTTATCTGGTTTAACTAGCCAAGTGAATAAGGGGAGGGCAAGTCTGGTGTCAGCCGCCGCGGTAATACCAGCTCCTCGAGTGGTTGGGACGATTATTGGGTCTAAAGCGTCCGTAGCCGGCCGGAAAAGTTCTCCGTTAAATCCAACGATCCAATCGTTGGGCCGCGGGGAATACTCTTCGGCTTGGGGGCGAGGGAGGTCGGCGGTAGTCTCGGGGTAGGGGCGAAATCCTATAATCCCGAGAGGACCACCAGTGGCGAAGGCGGCCGACTAAAGCGCGCCCGACGGTGAGGGACGAAAGCTGGGGGAGCGAACGGGATTAGATACCCCGGTAGTCCCAGCTGTAAACGATGCAGGCTAGGTGTTGGGACGGCCACGAGCTGTCCCAGTGCCGCAGGGAAGCCATTAAGCCTGCCACCTGGGGAGTACGGTCGCAAGGCTGAATTCTCTTTGAGTAATCGCTCGAGAGACAGTTGACTTAAAGGAATTGGCGGGGGAGCACCACAAGGGGTGAAGCTTGCGGTTTAATTGGAGTCAACACCGGGAAACTTACCAGGAGCGACAGTTGGATGAAGGTCAGATTAAAGGTCTTACCGGACTAGCTGAGAGGAGGTGCATGGCCGTCGCCAGTTCGTGCCGTGAGGTGTTCTCTTAAGTGAGACAACGAACGAGACCCGCACCCTTAGTTGCCAGCGGATTCCCTCGGGATTCCAGGCACACTAGGGGGACTGCCCACGCTAAGTGGGATGAAGGAACGGGCCACGGCAGGTCAGTATGCCCCAGATCTCCTGGGCCACACGCGAGCTGCAATGGATGGGACAATGGGATCCGACCTCGAGAGGGGAAGGCAATCCTCAAACCCATCCTCAGTTGGGATCGAGGGCTGTAACCCGCCCTCGTGAACATGGAATCCCTAGTAATCGCGTGTCATCATCGCGCGGTGAATACGTCCCTGCTCCTTGCACACACCGCCCGTCGCTCCATCCGAGTTTGCTTTTGGTGAGGCGCGGTCAATCTTGGTCGTGACGAACCTAAGGTAGACAAGGAGGGAGAAGTCGTAACAAGGTGGCCGTAGGGGAACCTGCGGCCGGATCACCTCCTTAGAAAAGATGAGGCGGACTGGAAGGCAAATGGTGACTGTGAGCTAGTCGTTCCGAATATGCAACTTCCGATGGAAATGTTGGAAGTGAAGGATTGCAGTGGCCATCCATTGGCGAATGGATGTTCACGATGAGCATCGTGCAGAGGCCTTGAACGCTAATCGAATGTGGGTTCCCTAGTAAGCTTGGCATGATAAGCCACCTGACGAATGGCCTGGCTCGAGCGCTGAAGAAGGGCGTGGCAAGCTGCGATATGCTCCGGGTAGGCGCATGCTGCCTTCGATCCGGAGATACCCGAATGGGACTTCCCTCCACGGGTGATACCTGTGGAACTCCCAACTGGGAGGGGAAACCTTCCGAACGGAAGCATCCAAGTAGGAAGAGGAAGGGAAACTAACTAGGATTCCCTGAGTAGCGGCGAGCGAAAAGGGACAAGTCCAAACTGAACCTGCACGGGAAACCGTGTAGGGATGTGGGGTTGTAGGGCCCGACTGCGTTCTCGCATGTGAAGTCGAAATGGCCTGGAACGGCCTACCGTAGAGAGTGACAGTCCCGTAGACGTAAGCATGCAGGATTTGGGTTGGGATCCCTGAGTACTACGCCTCAATTATGGCGTGGAAAGCTGGGAGGAAACAACTTCCAAGACTAAATACGTCTCGAGACCGATAGCGCACTAGTACCGTGAGGGAAAGCTGAAAAGTACCCCGGAAGGGGGGTGAAAAGAGCCTGAAATCAGGTGGTCAATAGCGTGTACGGTTCGAAAGGATAGATCCCCTCGAAAGGAGACCGTGGTAACGCGGCAGTACGACGAGGGGGGACCAGAATCGTATGATCAGTTTCGTACCACTGGCCGGGGAGTTCATCTTCGTGGTGAGGTTAAGGGCGCAAGGCCCGAAACCGTAGGGAAACCGATTGTCCGCACCGCCGCAAGGCGTGAGGGACGGGATCTGAAAGGGTCTGTAATCACGGGGATGACACTAGAAACCAAGTGATCTAGCCTTGAGCAGGGTGAAGCCGGGCGAAAGCCCGGTCGAGGCCCGAAAGGGTGTTGACGTGCAACTCACTCCTGTGACTTGGGGCTAGGGGCGAAAGACCAATCTAACTTGGTGATAGCTAGTTCCCGCCGAAATATCTCTAAGGATAGCCTGGCCTGAGGCTGCCGTTGGGGTAGAGCACTGATTGGGAAACAAGGACCCGAAAGGGTCCACTTTCCATTCAAACTTCGAATCCATCGGCGCCGTAGAAGGCTGGAGGCGGGCATGGGGCGTAAGGTCCTATGTCGCGGGAGGAACAACTCCGACTAGGGTTAAGGTCCCAGAATCCTGACTAAGTGTAGAAATAGAAAGCTGTCGTCAACCAGAGACAGCTGGAAGGTAGGCTTAGAAGCAGCCATCCTCCAAGCAGTGCGTAACAGCTGACCAGCCGAGGTTGGAGGCGCTGAAAATGAACGGGGCTAAGTCAGGTACCGATACCCTAGGGCACGGCCAAGAGCCGTGTCGGTAGGCGGGCGTTGGGGTTGGGTGGAAGCTGGGTTGTGAAATCCAGTGGACCGGCCTCAAGTGTAGATCCCGGTGGTAGTAACAGCGTTAGAGGGGTGAGAATCCCCTCCGTCGAAAGGGCAAGGGTTCCCCGGCAATGCGTCGTCAGCCGGGGGTAAGTCGGTCCTAAGGCAAGTCTCAATCGAACTTGTCGAAAGGGAAACCGGTTAAAATTCCGGTACTATGGAGGTACACGCGGCAACGCAAGCTTCCGATCTGACGCTTTGGGATAGGTCGAGCGGGGTCGTCGCCCTGTTTAACCTTTGAAATCCGGGAAGTACCGTAATGGTGAGAACCGGATGAAAGTGGGAATAGCCGCCCGTTTTAGGGCGGTTCGGCTGATTTCTGGAGTCACTGAAAAGGGTCGGAGGAAGGATCCTCCGTGACCGTACCTAGATCCGACACAGGTGCCCCTAGGTGAGAAGCCTAAGACGTATCGGGTGGAACTCAGGCGAGGGAACTCGGCAAATTAGCCCCGTAACTTTGGAATAAGGGGTGCCTGAAGCTCTAGCTTTGCTGGGGCGACAGGTCGCAGTGACAAGGGGGAGGCGACTGTTTAATAAAAACATAGGGGACCGCTAGCCCGAAAGGGTTTGCACGGTCCTTGAATTCTGGCCAGTGGCGGTACCTTAAAATCGGGTTCAACCGATCGAAGGGCCGCTAAACGCCGGGAGTAACTCTGACTCTCTTAAGGTAGCCAAATGCCTTGTCGGGTAAGTTCCGACGTGCATGAATGGATCAACGACCCCCCCGCTGTCCCCGCCTGGGGCCCGGTGAACCCACAACCTGGACGAACAGTCCAGGATCTTCCAGCGGGGCGAGAAGTCCCCGTGGAGTTTTACTGCAACTTGTCGCTGGATTGTGATTGCGGGTACAGAGCGTAGGTGGGAGCCGTCGAGGTCGACCTCTTCGGGGGTCGATGGAGGCGCCAATGTAACACCACCTATCTGTGATTACAGTTCTAACTGGACCAAAAGTCCGAGACAACGGCAGGCAGGCAGTTCGGCTGGGGCGGCACCCCCTTGAAAAGATATCAAGGGGGCCCAAAGCTCGACTCATCCGGGACAGGAACCCGGAGTAGAGGGCAAGACCAAAAGTCGGGTTGACTGGATCCTCATCAGCAAGGGATCCAGAGGCGAAAGCCGGGTCTAGCGATCATTCATGTCCCCATTGTTGGGGGCTGGATGTGACAGAAAAATTACCCCGGGAGTAATTGGCTCGTCTCCTCTGAGAGTCCCCATCGACGAGGAGGATTGGTTCTCCGTCGTCGTCCCTTCCCATCCTGGGTCCGCAGCAGGACCCAAGGGCGCGGCTGTTCGCCGATCAAAGGGGAATGCGAGATGGGTTTAGACCGTCGCGAGACAGGTCGGACTCTACCTGCTGGAAGTGCTGGTCGCCTGAGGGGAAGGCGCCCCTAGTACGAGAGGAACGGGGTATCGTAACCTCTAGTTTACCGGTTGTCCGACAGGGCAATGCCGGGCAGCCACGTTGTCGAGGATAAGGGCTGAAAGCATCTAAGCCCGAAGCCTCTCCCGAAAATAGGCGGCCAATCCTTTCCAAGGGACTCGGCAACGAGCCCCAGGAACGGACGAGAGCTCTCATCGAAGATGAGGTTGATGGAGCAGGAGTGTACGCATCAAGACTTCGGTCGAGATGTTTAGCTCGCTGCCCCCAATCGCTCAAGGTGCTGAGCTGAAAAAGAGAATCTACATTCGAGCGAAATTCAGAGGCCTCTAGCACATGCTTCACCTATTCTTCACCTTGTGATCTGCTTCCAGTGTGAGCTATGGAGAAACTCTTGAGTACCAGAGGCAGCGTAGACTAGAATGGTTGGCGAGCCGGTGGACGACTTCCGAGCTTCGGCTTGAGGAAACTCCACCCACAGGACGGAGGCGCGGCGTCGTGAGACGTCGGGCGAGAGCCCGGGTGAGGACACAGAAAGAAAACCAGCATCAGTCAATGGCGATGAGGCGAATGCGTCGAGGAGACTGATGATTTGGGTGAAATGTCTGCCCGCGTTGTGAAAGGGATAATAGGCACCGATGAGCGCCGTCTGAGGCGCGGGTACCCCGATTAGACAAATGTCGTCACGAACAGAAGGTGGGTTACGGCCGGGACGCCAACCAATCACCCACTTCTAGGGAACCGAATGCAGATCTGATGTGACCTCGAGTCTTCCTATGCTCAAATACGAGCAACGGGTCTCAGGGAAACACAGACTGACGGAGGCACAAGGTTGATCGACGCCCGAATACTAGACTGGGTCGGGCTTCTGGCTAGTTTCACCTTTCTGACCTATTCATCATGGAAAGACATCATCAACAGAGAGGTTCCAGATCACGTCTGGTTCATTTCTTATCCGGTTGCGCTTGTGCTCTTGGCCGGCAGACTGATTATCCAGTCAAGCTCATGGATGTTGATCCTAGCCTCGATTGCCAGTGCGCTTGTTCTTGGCTTTGCGTTGGCATACCTCGGTCTCTGGGGCGGCGCTGACACGAAAGGTCTCATCTGCTTGGCAATCATGAACCCGCTCGTCCCAATACTTGATTGGTATGTCTCACCTGTGAATCCGCTTTTTCCTCTGACCGTGTTCTCAAACGCCTACATCGCATCTCTTGTTGTGGTCCCGTACGCCATTCAGAGGAATCTTAGAACGCGCCCATTGCATGAACTCTTCAAGGGCTTGGAAGAGGAAAGCCCCCTCCGAAAGGCTGCCGCATTCCTCACGGGATATCGAGTTCCAGTCGAAGAATCTCTGAACCCGAAATCGTTTCTGTTCCCTCTCGAATCCATCGATCAGCAAGGGTCGACATTGAGACGGCGTTTCACGTTCGGATTGAGAGTCGATCTTGATCCTGAGAAGAAACTGGCTGAAATCAAAGCGGGTGTCAGCTCTGGTGCACTTCAAGGGACAATGTGGGCAAGTCCTGGGCTTCCATTTCTTGTCTTCATGACTGTCGGGTTTGTCGTATCGGTGCTATTCGGCGATATTGTTTGGCGGACTGTCTCTGTTGTTGCACGGGCTGTCCATGGTTTGCCTTAGTAGCCTATGCCCGAGCTTTCCAGACCGAAGTCGAACGCGATCTCCACAATACTTTGCTCGTTTCGAGCATGAGCGTAACTCCGAAGGAGGTCTTCGTTGAGATCAAAGAAAGATCCACCCCAGCCAAACGGAACCAGAAGTTCCTTGGCTCGTGATCGAAACCCCATTATGTACAAGGCCGCGCTGAGCGCCTCTGCCGTTGAAAGCTTACCTATCTTGGCATAATTGACCGGATTAGCAGCAAGCAAGTTCGGAAGTTTGCGGCTGGCACCACGGAAGCGCGTCATGAAGATTCTAGCCGCTCTCTCCCAGGAACAGTCTATCGCTACTACTCCGGATCGAATCCCCTCGTTCGCGTCTGACGGCAGGAGGAACTGCGGCGAGACTGGATTCAGTACGATGGCTGTCGTCCGAATCTGCGATGGTCTTCGTATCTTCGTTGCCAGCCTTCGTCTCACCAGGAGCGAAG
>JBAVVE010000012.1:0-4071 GCA_049697135.1 Bathyarchaeia archaeon
ATGAAACACAGTGCGACCACCGCTTGATGAGCTCGATGCCTGCAGCGTCCCTGTTCGTTAAAGTAGTCGCTCTCGGTGACAGTCTGACGACCGGCTTCCAATCTTACGGCTGTTTCGGGAACACCGAAATATCGACCCCATACACCGACATTCTCACTGATCGTGTCAGGAGAGACTTCCTGCCAAGCTCTCTAGTTGTTGAGATCGACAATAGAGGAGTGATTGGCGAGCTCACAGAACAGATGCTTGCTAGGTTCAGCTTCGACGTGATTCAGCTCTCGCCCAAGATCGTAATCATACTCGGAGGCTCGAACGATCTGGGCTGGGGTCTTGACCCCGGAGAGATCTTCTCTAGTCTTCGCGGCATGTACGATCTTTCACAGAAGAGCGGAATAGTGCCAGTTGCATGCACCGTCCCGTCGATACTAGGATTCGACGAGGGAATCCCGCCACGAAAAGTGCTCAACAATCTGATAATGAAACACAGCAGGAAATCCGGGCTACGCTGCGTTGACCTGTTCAGTGTTCTCGCGGACCCAGATACTGGCCGACTCGCTTCGCAGTATTCCGCGGATGGTCTGCACCTCAGCGCGGGTGGCTATAGAAAGGTGGGAGATGCCATCTATGAAGATGGACTAGAGCCCATCATACGTTCAATAGTGGAGGCTCACCCCTGAGGAATTGCTGGATCAATGCTTGAGCTCCGCTATTGCTCTTCGATCGTCCAAACTCGCTGCTTTCCCTTGCTCGGAGACTGCGCGGGTTTGCCTTGTATAGAGTTGATTGACCTAGTGGATTCCGTGAGTGATGGGGTGTCTCTAGTGCTTGCAGCCGATTGCGTCGCCGAACCGCGTCTTGGGCAATGAGGCCTTTTTCTTCATTAGTTTCTCGTACTCTTGGTCTTCGAGAACGGCCACGCATCGTCCTATGCTCGATTCGCCATCGACGAACCTCCATGGGAAGAAGCCGATGGTTGTGCGTTGATTGAGGAGAAGGTCGATGTCGCCTCCGATGCATTCTGCATGGATTATTGTGTACGGGAACATCTCTATGTGCATGAGTTGGTACTTGTCGTCTGTGAAGAATTCCTTCAACGCCTTGCCGTATTTCTTCTGGAAGTGTGCATCAGCTTCTCTTGCTTGTCTCGGCATCCAGTCGCGGATGATCGTGTTCATCGGGTGGTCTGCGCTACCACAGTCGACGCCTATCCACTTGATCTTCTTTCGCTTCGCCCATTCAGCAAACTCCCGGTCCGGTCCAGGATGTTTGACCATGTAGCGAATCTCATCGGCAGTGGGTTGATCCCATCCATATCTGTGGTAGCCTGTGTGGATGATCAGTATGTCGCCCTCTCTGATCTCAACTCTGTCTTCTATCATCTTGGAATTGTAGACATCGTAGTCGCCTGCGGCGTCTGAGAGATCGACCACAGCTCCAGGACCCACAAGGAAATCCATTGCTAAGCTTGCAATGTCCTTTCCGGGGGTGTAGAAATGGATCTCACCGTCGAGATGAGTGCCGACGTGGTTGGAGTGGGTAAGGATCTGCCCGTTGGCACCGTTTGGTGCGAGTCTCTTGAAGTATTTCACTTGAAGGGGTTCGTATGTGGGCCACGGTGGGGTCGCTATTCCAAGGGGAACTGTCAGATCAACAAACTTCAACACGAAAACCTTCCTTGTCTTGTGAACTTGAGGTCAAAGCCTCCAACGATCAGATATATGCCTTGCCAGCCCACATCTCACTGCCCTTCTTGGTTGGCTAAGTTCTGCCCATCTCTCGCAAAGCGTCGTCGAGTTCAGCCTTGCCCAGTCCAGCTCCAGCAACTCCATTCTTTCTCACAACAATCTCACCATTCCTGAAGCCAACAAGAGTTGGCACAATATCCACGTTGAAAGTCTCCCACAACGAGTCGTTCATGTCACTGATGTCAACCATAGCGCCCAAGGGATCTGACTTCTTTTTCATGACCGCCTCGAAGAGTTTGAGGAAGCTTCTGCAGAATGGGCACCACCCTGCATAGAATACGGCTAAGACACTGCGCGAATCAAGAAGCTTCGTACCGTTGAAGTCGTCTGTCTTGAATACGAGCATGAGCCGGTTGTTCCTTTCTTGCGGGCGAGACTATGCGGTGGGCCTACTAATGCATTTGACCTATCTTCTGCAGCGCGGCTTCCGCAACGGCTCCTGATCCGCGAAGATTGACCCACGGGTATCGCCGAGGCGACGAGCAAGGCGCCCATGAACCCGGCACTGTCTCCCAATATGGAGATGAACTTTGACTTTGAGCCGAGACGCCTCACCCTTCGACAGCTCTGATACGCTTAACGCAAAGGAGCCGTGTTTCTCAATGTATGATGGTTCTCTTCGAGCGATGAGGTAGAAGAACAGCCAGTGCAACAGCGCAAGACACGAATGTGATTGCCGACAGAGCGTACGGGGTTCTTGGGTTCACTAGTTCGGCCGTGACACCTCCGATTCCCGATGCTGCCATGAATGCAATTGCACATGTCATCTCATAGAATCCCATCGCGCTACCCCTAGACTCAGGTTCGATACCATCCGCAATTATGGTTACATTGATGGGAAAGATAGCTCCAACAGAAAGACCAGCCAACAAGGCACCTGCAGACAGAAGAAGCAGTCCGGAAGCAACCCCGATCATTACGAACCCGATGGATCCAGCAATTAGAGCAAGCACTGCCACGGGTTTTCTCCCAAATCTATCAGACTCGCTTCCGGCAATTGCAGCTCCAAGTATTCTCCCGCCCCAGAATATCGAGACCGCCACTCCGATCCAGACTATTTCGATTCCAAGACCAGCGGCGTAGACGGAGAGCAGGGCCATGACGGTCGCCAACCCGAACGTGTATGAAGCACCAAGCAAATTGCCGAGCGCTAGATTTCGAGAGAAGAATGTCGACAAGAACCTGCGCTGCAGCAATGGCGTCGGAGGGCGTATACGTCTTGGAGCTTGGACAAACCAGACCGCAAGCACAGACAGAGACGCCATCACAAAATAGGTCATGAATGCAGGAGCAAAACCAAAGACATTTGTCATGAATCCTCCAGCAAGCGAGCCGATCGCGAATCCAACCGCGTAAACAGTCGTGACAAGGCCGATTCCTCTTCCGGTCTGTTCACTCTCTGCGGTCTCGGTTGCCAACGCCTCCATGGGTGGCCAGAAGCAGGCCCACGCCAGGCCCTCCAATCCTCTGATCGCGATGAGTTCTGAGACAGTTATCGCACGTAGAAAGAGGAAGGCCACCAAAGCGCTCAGGCCAGCACTGATCGCTAGCACCGGCTTTCTCCCTATCTTGTCGGAGATATGCCCCGTCAAGAATGCCGAAAGCGTGAACACCAGACCCCATGCTGATCCCATCAGCCCGATCTCGACCCAGGTTGCCCCCATCCTTGAGGCAAGCAATGGTGAAACTGGCACACCCATGCCAATCGCGAACATCAGTAACAGAGTGAATGTACACTGTCCGGCTTGTTGCCGCATCGTGAATCCTTGCCCAGTAGTCACCAAAGGGTCACTGAGCATTTTCGATCTAAATGGTTTCTCTCTCCTACATTCGGGCCAACGGAGATTGCTGAGTACTTTTACTCGTCTCCGTAGTCCGTGGGATCATTGCCCGCCTTTTATCGCGCGATCTGTCGCATGCTCTGCCGGATGATCTGACTGGTGAATTGCATGGTCCTTCGAGGGCTCGCACGCATAATACTAGGGACCCGTTCCGACCGAAGCCGGACGGGGGTACTGTACATCCCCGCGGATATTGTAAAGGATTCGCTGTTTCCGTTCTCAGCGAACGAAGAGGTAGTCATCCGAATCGAAGGCGAGAGGCTGGTTGTGGAGAGGAGTTCACGTTGAGTGAGTACAAAGAACGTTATACATTCGGAATGGATTTCGGAACCAGCGACTTCAAGTTCGGGCCGATAACATGTGGAGACGCACCAAGAGTACTACGAAACAGAGGCTACTTCCCTGATCGAGATTCAATCATGATGCGGGCTCTCAATCAGGCGCCGGAGGTTGTCGTTGGAGACGATGTTCCTCTATACCTACAG
>JBAVVE010000013.1:0-11368 GCA_049697135.1 Bathyarchaeia archaeon
GTGCACAGACGATCCTGAGCGAAGCTAACGTCGTGGCGGAGCAAAAGATGCGAGAGCGGTTCCCGGATCTGCCTCAGATTGCGGCACAAGAAGCAAGAGTTCAATGACCGACGCTCGGCTTGGACTCTTTCGTCTCCTCTTTTTTGTCACCATTCCTCGAAAGGCATATAGCCTCTCCAGTTCTGCCGTCCCACCTTGTGGCATAGGATGGCAGTCTTCGCTAAGGCACTGACAGTCTCGACTAGAGAGAGGTATCAGTTGGTTGACCTTACACGAAGCATTGAAGAAATCGTGGCGGAATCTAAGATCGAGAAAGGGCTTTGCTTGGTCCATGCTTCTCACGCAACCGCCGCCATAATTGCCAACGAAAATGAGAGCGGATTGGTCAATGACGTCCTTCGGAAAGTGAAGGAGATCTTTCCTCCAGGCGCTGGCTACCTTCACGACAGGATCGACGACAACGCGTCTAGCCACATCGCCTCAGCTCTCATCGGTGCATCACGTGCATTCCCGGTCGAAGACGGTCGACTTGTCCGAGGAACTTGGCAGAACATCTTCCTGTTGGAGTTGGACGGCCCGCGAGCACATCGCGTTGTGAATGTGCACATCGTGGGCGAGTAAGGGCTAGGTGTGTCTGAGATGATTCGTACTCAATCGCATGAGAAAGAATGCTTGTGCTGAAAGAGCATGACCCCGCTGGACCAGCTATTGATCGTCGTCATATCATTAGCGGCTGGAGGAATCGGGGCAATTCTGGGCCTCGGCGGAGGCTTCATGATTGTGCCCATGCTTCTCTTCGTGTTCGGTCTTTCTGCTCAAGTCTCTGCTGGAACCAGTCTCGTCGCATTAGTCTTCACAGCACTTTCCGGAACCATCGGCTACACCTGGCAACGTAGGATCGACTACAGGCTTGGACTCTCACTTGCAGCCGCTAGCGCCCCCGGGGCAATCTTGGGATCCATTGCGAGCACCTACCTAACGTCGAAGATTGTGACTGCGTTATTTGGCTGCTTCATGATCTTGGTGTCGATCTACATTGGGATCGGCACTCCGGCCAAGTCCTCCGGGACCGCGGCCGGTGGCTGGCGGCGCCACTTGGTGGATAGAGATGGAAATGAGTTCAAATTCACCGTCAGGCATTTGGTGGCGGCGTTTCCGTTAGTCTTCTTTGCAGGGGTTCTTGCAGGGTTCTTTGGAGTTGGAGGCGGGGCGCTGCAAGTCCCGGTATTGATCATGTTGCTTGGGGTTCCAGTCGAGATTGCGACTGCGACGTCAGCGTTGATGATCGTCGTCTCCGCACTCACGGGAGCCATGACACATATCCAACTAGGCAACGTTGCGTACGAATTCATTCCGTTCATAATAGTCTCCGTCGTGGTCGGCGCGCAGATTGGAGTTCAGATCCAGAGACGAACAGGTCCGCGTACTCTGAGACGACTATTCGCATTGTTTCTTGTCGTCATTGGGCTTAGGATGATCCTTGTCCTAGTCTAGGCCGTGGGCCATCACCGGTGCCGACGAGCCTGCTGTGACAACTTCTTGCTGCCTAGGAAAAGCGGATCCTGCATACTCCTTAAAGGGGGCTCTGGCTTCAGTCGCCCGCTTGTCGGAGTGCTAGGATTCCATAGAATTGCTCCAGATGAAGCGTGGGAGAGTTGTCGAAGGAAGGCGAAGAGCATGCACTCAAACGTGAGGTTGGGTGGTACGGCTCTTTTGCAATGGGGTATGCAGATGTTGGAGCAGACTTGTACGTCGCCATAGGCCTCGTTGCCTTTTACGCTGCCGGCGCCTCACCAATCGCATTCGCGATAGCGTCTATCACATACGTCTGCACCGGGCTCGCCTACGCGGAGTTAGCCACGGCCTATCCATACGCCGGCGGGGCCCAAGTATACTCAATGAAGGCCTTCAACGACATGATAGGTTTCGTCGCGGGCTGGGCAGTCATGCTCGACTATACAGTCGACATGGCCTTGTTCTCACTTGCCAGCGCTGGGTACCTAAGCTTCTTCTTTCCTTGGATGAAGAGCTCGTTCTTTCCGCTGTCTTTGCTGGGTCTCGAGTTCAAGATCTCATACATCGGTTTCGCGGCCTTTGTACTGGTCATTGCTCTACTACTGCTGAATTCTATCGGGATAAGAGAATCATCTGCTTTCAACGAGCTGCTAGTGTCGCTTGATCTTGTTGTTGAGTCAGTCATTCTGATCACCGGCGTCCTATTGGCTTTCGGCTTGATGCTCTTCTTATCACAGATCACTGACTTTGGTGCGCCTTCAGTGTTCTCGAACATTGTCTATGTGATGCCGAGCCTTGGGACTCAGACACAGAATTTCGTATACGGAATCACGCTCGCAATGACCTCGTTCATCGGCATCGAATCTATTGCTCAAGCGGCGGAAGAGACGAAGAGACCCCAGAAGTGGATTCCACGTGCCAACAAGCTATCGATAATCGCTGTGGTGGTCTTTGCCGTTGGCCTATCAGCGCTAAGTATGGGTGTGATGCCTTGGCAAGCCTTGGCAGCCTCCCAGACAGATCCCATGGCGGCCATTGCGTCCAGAGTACCCTACATAGGACACTTTCTGGCACCGATCGTTGCGTTTACGGGTTTCACCATATGTTTTGTGTCCACCAACACCGGAGTCATCGGTGCTTCTCGGGTTGTCTTCTCGATGGGACGTTTTGGGCTCATGCCCGCATGGTTCTATAAGGTTCACAGGAAGTTCCGAACTCCAGTCCGGACAATCGCTGTTTTCGGCCTAATTGGTGCCACAATCGCGCTCTTGGGTGAGCTACACTTTGTCGCTGATCTCTACAACTTTGGAGCTCTACTGTCGTATGTGATTGTGAATATCTCGCTGATTGTGCTCAGAAACAAGGAGCCCGATGCGTATCGAGCTTGGAAGCTTCCAGGGACGCTGAAGATACGGTTTCGAGAGAAGCTGATCTTTGTACCAGTCATAAGCGTCATTGGCACAATCGCAACGGGAACAATGTGGGCATTTGTCATCGGGTTCCATGCAGAGGGACGGATCGTAGGAGCGATCTGGCTCGCCATTGGAATCATTGGATTCATCGTGTTCAGAAGATCTCGAAAGATGAGTATCATCGGAAACGAAGTTGGCAAGACCATAGCGCCAGGAGCGTACATGATGAATGCAACCGTACTTGTCAGAACGCCGGAAGACGAGGACAGTGTTGTCGAGGCTCTGAAGTACGAACTCGACACACGGTTCAGAGTCAAGTTGCTTAGCATCGTTGACCCGAGCGAGCTTGGCTTGAGTACTGAGAGCATACGAGACTACTCTCAGCTGAAGCAGTGTCAAGCCATCTCTTCAGGGGAACTGAGGCGTGTGGCCAAGAGGCTGAGTTCGGAGGGTTTCGACGTTGTATCGCGTGTGGAAATCGGGTCAACCAGATCTATCGTGGAACGAGAGATGGAATCAAGTGACAATGACGTTGTCGTATTGATCAAGAGAAAGACGTTAAAGGGTCACCTTGAAAAGAGGGAAGACAGTGCCTACGCCATAGCGTCAAGGTACCCTGGAAAGGTCATGATAGTCAGAAGGTTCGATTAGAATGGCACCCGGCGTGGTCGTAATATTAAACATCTTCGTGCACTCCAAGGAGTTGGACAAGGTCACAAAGAAACTGCTGGCACTGCCGGAGGTCAAAGACCTCTACGAAGTGACGGGAGAATATGACATAGTGGCTACGATCGAGACCAAGGACATTGCTGCATTCAGGCTTTTCATAAAGGAGAAGATCCTGTCGATCGAAGGTATCCGGAGCACTGTCTCCGCGGTCATTCTGTATACACACAAGAAAGATGGGAAGCCTGTATCCTGATGCGGAGGAGAGCTCAACGAAAGAAACCTTCTGTAAAGATCCTCATTCCAATCGCCGCAAGCGCTGATAGACAGCTGATGACTAGGGCGCTCTATGCCCTGTCCGCGTTCAAGGATCCAGAGATTGTTCTCTTCCACGTTGTGGAAATGCCCAGCCGAACCGTGCCCATCGAGGTAATCTCGCATAAAGCAGAGATAGCGCTCGCGGATGAGGTCCTCTCTCCAACCGCCAAATGGTTGGAGAAAGAACGCTATTCCGTGCGCAAGAAGATTGTCGTGGCACGTAGTGTTGCAGAAGCAATCGTGACCGAGGCGAATGCGGAGGACTACACATTCGTCATAATGACCAAACGTCGACCGAAGAAAGGCATTGGGGGACTCTTTCATCGGAGTGTCAGCGAGCAGGTCACTCGAGAGGCCAAGTCCATGGTGCTCACGACACTCACAGAGGGGGACAGCGAATACCTCAGGAACTCCACGAAACAATAAATAGACCATTTCAGAAGTGACGAAATACAAGCTGTCACGTTCGAGGGAAAGCGAATGGTGTCGACAACTGCGGGTGGCTTTGTTCCAGCCGCCTAGCGACAATTGCATCTCTTCTCGAACGATCTGTTGCATGTGGTGTTCTGCCGTTGAGTAAAGAAATAGGAATCACTGTCAAGAAGAAAGATGACATTTCTGAATGGTACACGCAAGTCGTGACAAAATCTGGTCTTGCTGACTACGCTAGCGTTAAGGGGTTCATGGTCTTGATGCCGTACGGCTACTCGATCTGGGAGAAGATCAAGGAATACCTCGACACGCGGCTCAAAGCCATGGGTCACGCAAACGCATACTTTCCGTCATTGATCCCGGAGAGTTTCCTGAAGAAGGAGGCTGAGCACTTCTCAGGCTTTACGCCGGAAGTATTCTGGGTCACCCACGCAGGAAACGAGAAGCTGGGCGAACGGTTGGCCATCAGACCGACGTCTGAGACGGTCATCTATGATTCGTATGCGAATTGGATAAGGAGCTGGAGAGATCTCCCCCTCCTGATCAATGTATGGAATTCTGTTCTGCGAGCCGAGATCAAAGCCACGAAACCCTTCATGCGAACCTCAGAGTTCCTGTGGCAAGAGGGACACACCGTCCACGCAGACAAAGAAGACACAGATTCGGAGGTCATGAGAATCCTCGAACTCTACAGGCAGCTCATCGAAGATCAGCTTGCGATCCCAGCTCTTGTGGGGTACAAGACCGATCGCGAGAAGTTCGTGGGCGCGCAATACACCACCACGCTGGAGTCAATGATGCCTGATGGGAAAGCACTTCAGATGGGCACCTCACACAACTTAGGTCAAAACTTCTCCAAGGTTTTTGAGATCAAGTATCTGGGCAAGGATGAGCAGACCCACTACGCCTGGAATGCATCTTGGGGAGTCTCGTGGCGAGTAATCGGTGCATTGATCATGCTTCACGGGGATGACCGTGGGCTCGTCATTCCACCCCGAATAGCAGCCACTCAGGTCGTTGTGGTGCCAATTCCCTACAAGAATGCAGAGACAGCACCGATAATGAGCCAAGCCAAGAAGATAGCAGACGGGCTTCAGAAAGCGGGTCTGAGTGTTGTTCTTGATGACCGTGAGCAGTACACGCCAGGATGGAAGTTCAACGAATGGGAACTGAAAGGAGTCCCTGTCAGGATCGAAATCGGCCCCCGTGATGTGCGCAACCGTCAGGTGACTGTGGTTCGCAGAGACACATCAGAGAAGTCAACAATCCCAGAGGCTGATGTTGTTACAAAGACCAAGATGCTGCTCGAGACTATCCAATCAGACATGTTCCAGAAAGCAAGCCGTGCTCTCAAGGAATCGATCCATGACGCACGCACCTTTGACGAGTTGAAGCAAGTAGTCGAGAACACGGGGGGGTTCGTCAGGGCGTGCTGGTGTTCAGACATGACATGTGAGGATAAGATCAAGGAAGAGACCGGCGCCACAATTCGTGTGGTCCCCCTTCGGAACGAGACTGTCTTCGGCGCCTGCGTCCGATGCGGGAAGACCGCCGATAAGGTCGTCTACTTCGCGAGGGCATACTGAGCGTCCATAGGGCACAACGTTTAAGCGAACTCCAGTTGAACTAGGCATTAGTTGTGCGTAGCAATGGGAAAGAAGAGGAAATCCGGAGGACGTAGTGGAGGAGGAAAAGGCCGCAGCGGGCTCGTGCAGTGTACGAACTGCGGTATGCAGGTGCCACGTGACAAAGCAAAGAAGGTCAGCAGCTTCGTTTCATTGGTTGAACCGTCCTTAGCACGGGAACTTCGCGCTCACGGAGCGTTCATCGCTAGGCAGAAGGTTTTCAAGTACTACTGTATCTCATGCGCGGTCCACTTCGGAGTTTCCAAGGTCAGAGCACGCGACGACAGACGTTTCTCGCACTAGCGCCTCCGGCGCAAACACCTACACTGCTTCGAGCTGAGGACGGATCAGCTCGGCTCTTCTTCTAACTTCCTTGTCTGCGACTGGGAAGTCTGGTCCTACGCTCTCAACCATTATCGAAGCAGCAGCGGAAGCGTAGAGACATGAAGCAGCGAGCTCTTTGGTCCGACTGTACTCAGCCAAGAAAGCGCCACCATAGACATCTCCTGCTCCAGTTGGGTCAACAGCTGTTGTCTCGTATGCAGGGACCCTGAAACAGGCTCTTCTGTCGCAAGCCACAGAGCCTTTGTCACCAAGAGTCACAATCGCGATCCGAGCGCCCCAGTCTACGAGTTCTCTTGCAGATCGCACGTGATCCTGCAGGCCGGTGATGACCTCCGCCTCCAATTCGTTCGGTTTAACAAAGTCGACCGAGCTGACAAGTTGTCTGAAAGCTTCTCTGTTGCAGAAGTGTTCTACTTCCGCATCCTTTCCGAGTCGACGAAGCAATCCTTGAGGATCCAGGAAGACCTTGCCTGACGAGGAACCCATGATTTCCATCAACGCCTGCATGTCTAGTTCGCATAACACAGGCCCTAGCAGGATGTAGTGTGATCGCTGGCACTCGGACAGTACTTCCCGAATAGGAATCTTTCCCGCATCAGCAATGACCCTCAATGTACGTTCCCCCTTGTCATTGTATCTCAGGCTGAACCCTGTCGTTCGATCGCTTGATCCCGTATCGATCGCTTTGATTCCATATCCTTTCATTTCGGCGCGAAATCGCTCCCGGAAATCTTGCCCAACGTTTCCTATGAGCAGTACGTCTTTCATCCCGAGCCTCTTCGCTGCGAGGGCCGCATTGGTGCTGCAGCCGGAAAGGATGCGGTGGCTCGTGGTTATTCTGGGGGTGCTTATCAGGTCGTAGACAGGGTTCCCGATAGCTACGAGGTCATAGGTCATTTCAGAAAGCCCTCGCGTTCTGTCGCGTGTAGACAAGCCTTTGAATCACCGTAGCATGTGACAGGAATCCAACTAGGATCATTGCGTACTGAAGAGCACTTGGCCATACTGGCACAAGGACTGATCCCACGAGAATGAGCAGGAGCTTCTCCTGTCTTTCTGCAATGCCGACCGTGCAACTGCTCAGGCCGCCAACGGATTCCGCCGCTGCCCGAGTGTAGCTTGCCAACAGCATGCCGATCAATGCGAATATCCCCCAGAACCAATCTGCAAATCCTCCTGCGACGATTCCGATGACCAAGGCGTACTCGACGTATCGGTCGAGGACATGATCGAGGACAGATCCGAATCTTGAGGAGGTCTTTGTCGCGCGTGCAACTGCACCATCAAGCATGTCAAAGAAGGTGGAAACAAGCAGAACCAGCGCGCCGAGAAGGGCGATTCCTCTAACATACCAGAGAGAAGCGAGCGCGCCGAGTATTGCTGCGAAGACTGAGAGCATGTTAGGGCTGATTCCAAGGCTGCCCACGGCTCTTCCGAGTGGCAACATCGCGTTCTCGTATCTTTCACGGAATCTGCCCAGCAAACGCTACCCCACGCTTGGTTGAAGAACACGACGCTTCGGGACAGACGCACTTAATTGGTTGTCGCTGGTGTCGAATACATTGACAACTCTTGAATGTTACCTTGAAAAGTCCTATTAACTCTCATTGGCAACTGTCGCGTGACTGCCAATGGTTGCGGTCGTAGGTTCACCTCGCTCTGCCGGTCCTCGTGGTCAGGTTGTTACCGTGGCTGCTGGGCGGCGGACTGTTCATGCGGATCCTGTGGGTTTCTGGTTGTCGCGTCTGCAGCCTAGCACCGCTGAGAACGTTCGGGGAAGAGAGAGGCGTTCTCGACGAATCCGTAGCCTCCGGATCCTGACATCTCCCCATAATTCAGATGTGTTTCCAAGGGAACACAATTGATTTCGCCAAGGCGGACCTGGCAGGGATCCGTACGTGTCTCAGCGTTCCGTCTCGAGCACTGCAGAAAACGAGCGCTGGAAGAAGGCTGGGATCTCTCAGACTTCGCGCGAAGCCTGAAGCCTGTGAAGGGTTCAAGCTACTGGCCAGGATGAGCGGAGCGAGCAAGGCTCTTGATGTCGCTGCACGTGGGCGATCGCGCAGCCCCAGGCACGAGGCCAAACACATAGGAGAAACGACGCTGCTACCGATGCATCTGTCTCGAGGCCTCTACGATATCATATCCACTTGTTCCGCCACGGTCGGCCGGTCGACGAATGCAACTTTGAGCCTGTTCCTCGAGTCAGGCTTCCTCATGTACGCGCTGGGTCAAAACACACTACTCGAGACGCTCCGCTCGTTTCAGGAGGAGCGCCGGGTGCGCGGTCTACGAACGAGCGCGTAATCGACCTTACACAGTATCCGGAGCAAGATCAGGGATCCTCTCATCTCGAGACTGGTGCACCTTTCGGCTAGACAGCCGGCGGGCGTGTCTCGGGTCGCGAGACCTGTGCACAATCAGGTGCTCCGTCGAAATGTGTTACACATTCCGAGGGCTTGTAATACATTCCAAGGACTCTGACATCAGAGAATTGGCGAGTTTCGAGGATCCTTGAAGCAACGGGTAGCCGGTGAACCATTACGCGAAGGGAACTCTATCTGCTCTGGTCCTACATCTTGCACCAGAACAGCGTGGCTCGGAACACTTCCGGCCCGTGGTTACCCAAGGAAAGCGCAGACACGCTTGAATAGGTGCTAAGCACGAAGCTTTGCGGCAAAGGAGCCGTCATCTCAAAGATGGGAAAGGTGTCGAAAGGAGTAAAATGCAACGTAGTCGGGTGCGAGCAGACTGCTGCGCGTTCTGTCTCGCCGGACTCGGCTGCACAGGCAAAGATCGATATTGCAGGCGCCAGACGCGCGTACCTCTGCCGAGCACACTACAAAGAAATGAAGAAGCGGTTGCGGAAGGATCGCCAGATCGAGAAATGGCGTTTTAGCGCCTAGTTTTTACGCGTCCTGCGCAGGGGCTAGTATGTTCCATGTGGATTCGAAGATTTGGAGAGCAAGAAGGATCTTATCATTGGTGTTGTTGGGGGTCGCCGTGGATCCTCAGGTCTGCCGATGTGTCAAACCGCGTCGACCCGGCGTATCATGAAGTTGTGGATCCAGCGGACGAAACAGGCGACAAGTAGTACACTCACAGCTGAAACCTTCCGCAATTCGGTTTCCGCAACGTGTCAGCTCAGCCAATGATGGAGAGTAATGCACTCACAGGTGAGTCTTTGTCCGATTCTAGGTCAGGCTCTTGCCATGAACACTGCACGGTCTCGCGTAACGTTTATCCATCTTTTCCCCACAAGGCTCTAAACGCGACTTGAACATGTCCTACTATTACGTCCCGAGGCCACCAAAGGAGCACCTGTGTCTAGTGCCCATGAGATGCTTTACTCCCCAACCGCCAGATGTCTACTATCAGCCACCCAAACAGGAATGGGTGTACCAGCCTCCGTCTCAAAGGTATGTGTATCAACCTCCCCCTGAGATATGCGAGTACCAGCCTCCGCCTCAGAAGTACGTGTATCAACCTCCCCCCGAAAGGTACAGCCCAACCCAACCCGGGGATGCTCGCGCATATTGGGAGTTGGGGATTCCCGCTCCTAGGTTGCGGTTACCGATCTAGCTGAAACCTTCCACAATTCGGTTTCCTCGAAGACGTCCCGCAGTGATCTCCGATAACCTGGCCAACGACTCGAACCGGAGATGGCTGAGCGAACGCATTCTGCTGATCAAGACCGCTAGGACCCGGGAAATCAACATGGCCCCCGAAGATGGTGAATACCTCAAGGCCGAGTTTCTGCGACGGCATCCAATCCTCATTCCGCGATACTCGAGAGATTTCCCCCGGTTGATAGCGCTCGTACACTCAGAAAACAATCGGATCGCAACAAAAGACCTGCACCCTGCATGAGAAACAGGGGGGCTCTAACGTGGTTCACTCTAGCTTTGTTTTGACGGTGATGTGGAGGTCTACGCGATGGGGAGTCGAGACATCAGGGGAGTGAGCAGCCGCAAGGCCACGTTGCGTTTCTTGTAGATGAGCAACGTCAATGGAACTAGCAACAGCAGCACGACAAGAAGCCAATAGTTTGAAAGGAACACTGACAGCTTATCGATTCCAAGCATCTTCCCTCCGACAGGCGCCGATGGCGGCGGTAGTGGCCCATTTCCACTCTGCGTTGGACCAGGCTTGAAACTTAGCGCCTCCACACGAGAGCGTCTTGATCATTGGAACATCATCGCTCGTCCATACCAACACTGCCGACTGGATCCATAGGAGGCTTACCCCATGCCTGAACACGGTCTTGAGACGACGTGGCGACGTACGACGACGCACGACGGACGACGTGACAGAGAACCTAGGTTCTCTGTACTCTCCTACGGGGTTTGGTTGCGTCCTAGCAGAAAGGTGGCAACACGAGTGCAGCTCCGCAAGCAGGGCAAACCTTTGCGTCCAAAGTAGTCATGCAACCACGTTTCGGGCAACACGCTTCTTCTGCCAAGGTCTCTCGCATGACAGAAGCGACGCTGAGATAGTCAACCTCTCCGTCTTCCCTCTTCGGAGATAGAGATCGCGGCACATAGCTGTCACTGCCTTGATGTCTTCGAAGTGACGACAGATTATTGCTGACACTTGGACAAGGCATAGACGGGTGAACCAGTTGGCCCACTACTGCGAGGATTGTAGACAGGTTGTGGTTAGCGAGGTTTCTGCTAAGGTCCACTGTCTATTAGGTCACATCGTAAGACGGGACATAGGATATCCTAGGATCATATCATGAGATTGCCGCGTTCGGCCGATCTCTTTCATCGGGGAGTCTGATCAACCAACTATCTCTCGAACTCTTGTTCGAGTCACCACTTTGCGTCGCCCATGAACGATCCAAGACTGCCGAGAGAGCGGCCACGACTACGAGGCACACCTAGACAGTGTGGCCACACGAAACTTCTTGCGTTGACGAGGTGCCGACGTACCAACGAGACAGTTTATCGTTGCATGTTGTGTGGCAGAATCACGAGCACAAGTCGCCTACGCGAAGAACGACAACGGATGCGGCCCTAATGTCACAGCCGAAACGGTGCAACTGGTGCCAGA
>JBAVVE010000014.1:0-6658 GCA_049697135.1 Bathyarchaeia archaeon
TCTTGATTCCTGCCATCTTGTATGCTGCTCTAGCCGCAACCTTACAGGCTCCGAAATTGGTCATTTCCGGGTAAGGTTCGCGCGGTTTCAGCGCATACTTGGGGTATGCGCGTGCCTCACTTGGGAACATTCCGTGGAAGCCTGGGTTGTCCGGCCTATCGCCGGGTCTCATCATATCACTTCCGAGTCCAACTCCCGTTATCCAGACTGGTGTGTCAGTGATCTTCTTCGCGTATTTCTGAGACGCCAGCACGATTACGCTTGCTCCTTCGCTCAGTAGGCAGCAATCAAGAACTTTCAGGGGCCAAGCAATCAGGCGAGACGAGAGAACGTCATCAACGGTAATCTTCTTTCCTCCACATTCGACAGGCCACTGTGCGTAGGGATTGTCGAGGCTATAGTTCCGGTTCTTCACCGCAATCATTGCTAGGTCCTCCTCCGTCTCGCCGTACAGGTACATGTGACGTGCCTCCATCGCGGCATAGTAACCGGTATAATAGCCGCCGACAGGAAAGTCGAAGTCTGTGTCACTTGCCAGTGCGATGAATTCGTTTGCCTTTGCTGACGAAACCTCTCCCTGTTTCTCGAAACCGCTTACAAGGCAAATGTCGGATAGACCAGATGCTACCAACGCCCACGCGGTTCGAATTGCCGTACCGGGTCCGGCCCCACCGTTCTCAACCCTGAACACAGGCTTCGGAGCCAACCCGAGATAATCATTCATTATCCAAGAAAACGCAAGTTGCTGCTCGAAGTGGTCACTGAAGTACGAACAGACGTGATTGTCTATGTCAGAGATCGATAGATTGGGAGTGTCTTGGAGAGCCTCTTTCATTGCTTGGGCGACCATCTCTTCCTGCGTTTCGTGTCTTGGTTTTTCGTATCGGGAGATGCCGCCAGCGACAACGGCGACTTTCCTCATGTGTTCTGCCTCGAAACTGGACTGGTGAATGTGTTCTATGATAAAAGATAGCTACCAATCCCTGGTCTAGCCGGCACCCTGTCGACAGGGCGGTGACTCCCAAAAAGCACTGAGAGAAGTGCTAAACCTACTTGCGTGGTCTTTCCTTCTTCACTCTACCAACGATGTGGTCGACAATCTGGCTGAGAGCAGTCCCAGGACCGAAGTTCCCTGTTATGCCCTCTTTCTCGAGTATCGACTTATCTTCCTCTGGAATTATGCCTCCACCAACCAAGACCATGTCATGTGCGCCCTTTTCCCGCAGAAGTGCAGCGACCTTTGGGAAGGCAGTCAGGTGCGCGCCGTTAAGCAGGCTCATGGCCACAACGTCAACATCTTCATCGATCGCCATCTGTGCTACTTGCTCGGGGGTTGCCAGCAATCCGGCGTAGATGACCTCCATACCAGCGTCTCGGAATGCTCTGCAGAGAATCAGCGCGCCTCGGTCGTGCCCGTTTGGCTGTTCAGATCTCTAGCCCGGGTTTTGCCACAAGGATCCTGATCCCTGCGCCTGGCTTGGGCTCAGGCGCTTTCAGTGTCGCAGTCTGCGTGGTCCTTCACCTTGGCCTGTATGTCCTATGTGGGTCTCATAACATTAACGTTCGAATCGCTGAGGTTCTACAGGATGCCTGGTTCTCTCCATTCGCCGAAGACTTCTCTACCGACATCCACTATCTCGCCGAGCGTTGCATATTCAGTCACGGCTTCTAGGATCGGCCCAATGCAGTTCGCTCGGTCATCTTCCAAAGCCCTACGAAGATTCTCCAGGGTGCCTTTCACACGCGAACTGTCGCGACGCGCTCTTAGGTCCTTGAGTCTGCGAATTTGCCTTTCTTGAGCTGCGATATCTACCTTCAATGTGTTGATTGGTGGTTGCTCCTTCACAGGATATTTGTTTACCCCGACGACCGCCCTTTCCCCGCGTTCGATTTGCTTCTGATATCTGTATGCTGTATCGGCGATCTCCTTTTGGAAGAATCCGTCTTTGATTGCAGGAAGTACTCCACCGAGGGATTCGATCTTGTCGAAGTATTCGTATGCGCGTCTTTCCATCTCGTTCGTCAAAGATTCGACGTAATATGAGCCGCCAAGTGGATCGATCACATTTATCACTCCAGTCTCTTCCGCAATGATCTGCTGTGTTCTCAGCGCAATCGTTGCGGCCTCTTCCGAAGGCAACGCCCAAGCCTCATCATACGAGTTTGTGTGAAGTGACTGTGTTCCCCCAAGCACTGCTGCAAATGCTTCGATGGCTGTGCGTACGATATTGTTCAGCGGTTGCTGCCAAGTAAGGGAAGCTCCGGATGTCTGAGTGTGGAATCTCAACAGCATGGACCGCGGATCTTTCGCCCCGAACTTCTCCTTCATCACATATGCCCAGATACGGCGTGCTGCCCGAAACTTCGCGACCTCCTCGAAGAAGTCCATCCCACAGTTGAAGAAGAACGAGAGTCTTGGCGCAAACTCATCCACTCGGAGGCCGGCCTTCATGCCAAGCTTGACATATTCGAATCCGTCGGCGAGTGTGAATGCGAGTTCCTGAAGGGCGCTAGATCCTGCTTCGCGGATGTGGTACCCGCTAATGCTCACGTAGTTCCATTGAGGTAGATTCTTCGTCGAATAGGCGATCAGGTCTCTTATTATGCGCAGGTGGGCCTCAGGCGGGTAGGTCCACTCTTTCTGGGCTATGTATTCCTTGAGAATGTCAGTCTGGGCAGTGCCTCTTAGCTGACTAGGTTGTACACCTTGTTTCCTCGCGACTGCGAGATACATGCAAGTCAATACCGCTGCCGGAGCATTGATTGTCATGGAGGTGCTGACCTTGTCCACAGGGATGCCAGAGAAGATCTCCTCCATGTCCTCGAGCGAAGAGACGGACACACCGCACTTGCCAACTTCGCCGAGTGACCGAGGGTTATCTGCATCATAACCGTAGAGTGTTGGCATGTCGAAAGCTATGCTGAGTCCAGTCTCGCCGTGATCAAGCAGGTATTGGAGTCTTCGGTTCGTGTCCTCTGGAGTACCGAAGCCTGAGAACATGCGCATGGTCCAAGTTCGTCCACGATACATTGTCGGATGGATGCCACGGGTGTACGGGTAAGCCCCAGGAAACCCAAGATCCTCTTCATACTCAGCCAATCCGATGTCGCTCGGGGTGTAGATTCGACTCAACGGAATGCCCGAAGGATTCTCAAGGAGCATCTTGCGTTCCGGGTTTTCCGATAGCCAACGACTCAGAACCTGCTTTTCCCATCTTCTGCGCGCACCAGCAACCCGACGCATCTGAGCTTGTAGGGGTTGGCGAGATGTGGTTCTATTCTTTGCTTTCAGCTGCTTCAATGTCATATTCCAGAAGCCCGTACGATCTGCCCAGGACATTGCGACACCTTCGCTCTGCGCTTGAAGTCTAGGGGGAGAAGCTATAAGCGCTTTTTCCGACACTTGCTTCGAGATCACTCGTTTCGGAGTGGGTGAATAGGGATGAAGGCGGCAAAAGAGATGCGTACAGACTCGGAGATACCTGTGGATGCTTCCTACTCAGGGACTCCCCCTACCTCGGAAAGTGATACGGGTTTCCGGCCTGGTAGCTACCCGTTCACCCGAGGAATCTACCCGACGATGTACAGGGAGAGGGTCTGGACGATGAGACAGTACAGCGGTTTTGGCAGCGCTGAAGAAACGAACGAGCGATTCAGGTATCTACTGCAACAAGGGCAGACAGGATTGAGCGTCGCATTCGACCTTCCGACTCAACTTGGGTTGGATGCCGACAGCCCCCGTGCCCAAGGAGAAGTAGGGAAGGTCGGCGTTCCCATCAATACACTTGATGATATGCGGACTTTGCTGAAGGACATTCCTCTGGACAAAGTCAGCACTTCCATGACCATCAACTCAACTGCATCTACGCTCTTGGCAATGTATGTCGCCGTTGCACAGGAAAGGGGAATAACACCGGACCTCTTGAGAGGCACCGTACAGAATGACATTCTCAAGGAATACGTTGCAAGAAACACGTACGTCTATCCTCCTCGCGCCTCCATGAGACTCTGCGCGGATCTCATAGACTACTGTGCAAAAGAAGTGCCGAAATGGTACCCGATCAGCATCAGTGGATACCACATCCGGGAAGCTGGAGCAAACGCCGTCCAAGAACTGGCATTCACATTCGCGAATGCAATCGAATATGTCAAGACCTGTCTGGACAGAGGAATGACAGTCGATTCCTTCGCACCTCGCCTCTCTTTCTTCTTCGCCTGCAAGAACGATTTCTTCGAGGAGATCGCGAAATTCCGAGCCGCACGCCGAATCTGGGCGAAGATAATGAAAGACATGTTCAACGCACAGGCAAAAGAGTCGTTGATGGTGAGGTTCCACACTCAAACAAGCGGAGAAAGCCTGACTGCGAAACAACCCCAGAATAACATAGTGCGAGTCACACTGCAAGCTCTTGCCGCTGCGCTTGGCGGTACGCAGTCGCTTCACACAAACTCGTTCGATGAAGCTCTTTGTTTGCCTACAGAGCAGGCCGTGAAGGTGGCGCTTAGGACTCAGCAGATACTTGCGTACGAGTCTGGCATAGTGAAGTGCGTTGACCCTCTGGGCGGATCCTACTTCCTCGAGCACCTGACTGACGAGATCGAGAGAAGAGTAGACGCGGAGATCAAGAAGATCGGCGACATGGGAGGAGCACTTGCAGCTATCGAAGCTGGCTACATGCAGGACGAGATAAGACGAAGTGCTTACGATGCCAAGTTGCTCCAAGACAGGGGAGAGAAGACCGTTGTCGGGCTCAACAAGTTTGCGGATGAAGAGGCCCTACATTTCAAGATCCACCGAGTCGACCCGAAAGCAGAAACGAAGCAGCTTGACAAGCTTCGGAAGTACAAGAGCTCGAGAGACGCACAGAGCGTAGATCGAGCATTGCAGAAGTTGAAGTCTGTTGCCGATGCATCTGCAAACCTGATGCCCAGCATGCTTGAGGCTGTGAAGGCAGCTGCAACAAATGGCGAGATCAGCAACGTTCTCAGAGATGTCTACGGCGAATACAAGCCAAAGACGCGATTCTAAGATTGTCCAATGGCATGACGTACTCTCGAGTGCCCATCCTGTTGTGATTTCAAATGGATCCATCACAAGAGCAGAGTCTCGCCGAACTCGTGGCGAACGCTGTCAAGGGCGATCGAAGATCGCTCTCCCGCCTAATATCGAGGGTTGAGAACGATCGGAACGTCGCGAAGGAAACAGTCAAGCTGACGTTCCGGGACACCGGGCGAGCAACAGTTTTGGGAGTCACAGGTCCCCCTGGATCTGGGAAGAGCACTCTCATAGCCGCCCTTTCAAGACAACTCAGCTCCAGAGGAAAGAAAGTCGCGGTAGTTGCAATTGACCCGAGCAGTATGTTCTCAGGAGGCGCGCTCCTGGGCGACAGGATACGTATGAAGGATCTGACCGAAGATCCGAACGTTTTCATTAGAAGCATGGCAACTCGAGGGTCTGTCGGCGGGCTTTGTCGAGCAGCCGCAGATGTTGTGAGAATACTGGACGCTGGCTCTTGGAACTATGTCATAGTTGAGACCGCAGGTGCAGGCCAGACGGACCTTGACATCGTCGAACTGGCCCGGACAGTGATAGTCGTCCTGTCTCCAGGGTGGGGAGACGAGATCCAGGCATTCAAGGCGGGCCTGATGGAGATTGGCGACATCTTCGTCGTGAACAAGGCAGATCAGCCAGGCGCGAACAGAACCCTGTTGGACATCAGAGGCATGATGCAGACGTATGGTGCCGAACGTAAATGGCAGCCTCCGGTGCTCCTTGTGGACTCGCTCAAACCAAACGGAATTCCAGAGCTGGTCACGGCCATCAACGAGCATCAGGAACACATCGCCAAGTCCGGCCTCTCGAAAGGAGGTCTCACAGATGGCGAGGCTCAGCTTTTGGCAGCAGTGAGGCAGGAACTCGAACTCGAATTCATTCCTAGCCTGCGCAGAAGTCCGGAGTTCCCGGAATACGTTAAGAGGATTTCCGAGCGTACTATTGATCCGTATACAGCTGCTTCAGCACTCATCGGCGCGGCCAGACGAAGATAGACGCACTGGTTTGAAGTCGGAGAATCCTCTCGATCAAGTAGTCACTTCTCGGGCTTCTATATCAGGAACCGATCTGTGCAAGTATCGCCTCGTACTGCTCGTCTTCAATTACTCCGGTTTCCTTGAGTCGCCGAGCGATCTTTGTGACACTCGTGAATGCGTGCAACTTCAGTCCAGCTTGACGAAGGGCGTCTTCTCCTCCCTCTTGTCGGTCTATCAAGACAAGAGCGTTCTGCACCTGACCACCTTCAGCTCGGGTGGCTTCCACTGCTTGCAGCGTGTTCTTTCCTGTAGTTATGAGATCATCAACTATCAAGACACGGTCGCCGGGAAGCAGCTGCCCTTCAATCCGTCTTCCTCCACCATGTGTCTTCAGTTCCTTTCTGACATACAGGAAGGGTTTCGCCAGTCTGTATGCGAGGATCGAAGCGTAGGGGACCCCTGCGGTCGGAACTCCTGCAATCCTCTCAAACGTAGAGATTCCCACTTTAGACTTGGCCGTCGTTTCATAGATCTCTATGACTGTGCGAAGTCCGTTCGCATCTCCCAGTATCATCCTGAGGTCGATGTAGTATGGGCTCAGCTTTCCACTGGACAGCTTGAATAAGCC
>JBAVVE010000015.1:0-8730 GCA_049697135.1 Bathyarchaeia archaeon
TCGCCTCATTCACCCTTTTGACATCGACGATGTTCAACTTCACACTAATGTCGACGTGTGGAGGCAGAGGCTTCGTAATATCCCACAGCCGCTCCGCAGAGATCTCCGTCACGAAAACCTTCGTGGAAAGGCTCACGGTCCGTGTTCGAGCCGCTTGATGAGAGCTCGGGCGACGGTGCGTCGAAGTTTTGCGTCGTCCCGCGATCTTCTGCTCAGGCCTCGGTCACGGATTTCGTCTCCAATGAGAGGGATTTCTGCTTGCAGAGGCACATTCGGGACAAAGCTGATCACGACCAACCCGTACAGGTTTCACATCAATGACGAGCTGGTTTGCTTTGCAACATGCACAATTCCAAGCTCGGAGTTTCGCCAATTCTTACGCCTGCACTGTGCTGAATGGTTTGACGCGCTCACTGAACTCCGGCGACGGAAAGTACATCCATTGGCCAGCTTCTTGTTTGCGGTCCAGAATGCCTTTGCTGACAAGCATGGCTAGGCGATCGGTGACAGTGGTTCGGTTTCCTCCCGAGTTGCCCACATTGTAACGCCGCACAAGTTCAGCCATGATCTTGCCGATGCCTTTAGGCTCTTGGAAGAACCCGTCTAGGCCTCTGGCTAGGATCTTTCCTTCCCAAGAAGATTCATCAGCAGTGAGAACCTCCTTGTCAGTGATGACATCGAATTTTGTGAGAGTTCGATGAAGAGTCGCTTCGACTTTGATCATCTGAGGAGCCGCCCGAGAAACCGCTTCAGATTCGGGCTTGATGCCTGTCGCCTCTAACGCCAAGCTCACTGTTCTTTGATGAGAAGCATTCAAGACCTTGAGTTGAGTCTCTAACGAGCGTACCTTCTCTCTGAGTTCGTCCCGTTCCTTCTTGAGAGCTTGTAACTCCAAAACGACTTCATGATGCATCTTCGATAGTTGGTCGAAAGCAGCGTTTTTGTTGCTTGATTCATTGCGGAGTTCTTCGAGTTCTTTGACTTCGGCTTTCGCCTGTTCCGTTACAGGGAAGATTAGCGGGAGTCTTGAATGGTAGATGCCGTTCTTGCTGATGATGAGTTGTGGAATTGCATTGTTGGCGCCGCTCACGTGGCCCGGGACGGTCTTTGGAGCGCAGCCCAAGTATGCCGCGATCTTCTCAGGGTTGCTTGGGCCGGTGCGCTCTAGGAACTCAACTAGGTTCTTCTGTTGTGGAGTCAGCTTCTCGCTGAGCCGTTTCTGGACGAGTGGATGCTGAAGAATGTCCGGGACAGGTTGACCTTTCAAGGTCACTTGTTTGGTGAGACGTTCGATCTCGGCTGCTTGCTCCTTGATCTTAGCTTCATACTTTTCTTTGGCGCGTTTGTCAGCGCGGTCGATCGCTTCCTCGTATCGTTTCTTCTCCTTGTCCAGACTTGCTTTGACTTTCTGGAACTCCTTCGGCGGGATCCCTTTGATCTCCTGCTCCCTAGCCAAGCGGATACGATTGATTGTCTCGTGAACTCGGCTTCGTTCCTGTTGCTCTGTTCGCTGGATAGTCTCAATGTAACTGCCCAAGTCCTCGCGTTTGAAGCTGGACTCGATCAGTTTCGGCGGGATCCTTCCACCTTTCGCTGCCAGTAACTTCGGGTCGGAGACTCGAACAACAAGTGGTTTGTCCACGATGAAGCCTGTCGCCAAGAACTCTTTGGCGAGCTCAAGGTTCCTGATCACATTGTCGTGCTCAGTCTCAATTTTCTCCACGCTTGTCAGAATTGCCTTACGATCATGCGGGTTCCCTGTCTTCCCAATTATCCAATTATGAGTTTGCGAAAGAATGTTCTTGCTGGTCATAGAACTGCGCTGGAAGATGGATATGAGCAGAAAGCTGTAGCCTCTGCCTTGCGTAGCTACAGTGTACAGAATTTCTGAGGATGGAGCCTTCTTTTCTTCCGGGGCGAATATGCTAGCTTCTTCTAATAACAGCACAAGCGGGGCTACTTCCTTGTTGATTCGTGCCCCCCACAATCGACGGAGCAGATGCGAAACGATGATTGCTTGGATCTCAGGCATGAGGCCACCGATGTCTAGGATGGATGCTTCACCTGGCCGAATTAGAAGAGCAAGCGGCGTTTCCTCGGGGCCGAAGATCCCCGTAGCCATTATCTTCTCGAAAGCAGGTAGCAGCGAATAGGCTTCGAACTCGTACAGCTTAGTGTACACCTGTTCAAGCGTGTAATCGCCTTTCCCCCTGAGTTCATCTACTGCAAGGTAGATAGCGGCAAGTTCTGACTTAGTGATCTCCTTCTTTGTGACCTCACGCAGAAAAGTGGCGATGTCATCAACCGTAATGTTCTTACTAGAAAGCCTGAATGGAACACCCTTCGTTACGTCAGGCGAGAAAACTATCACTTGCTTCGGATACTCATCCATGAACGGAAAGTACTCGCTATTATGTACGACCATAGATTCTAGGGCATAGCAATTTACTGGTTCTACTTGGAGATCGTAGACCGGACCGGAGTAATACTGTCTCTTAAGAGAACGCACTTGAATCCATAAGACTCCTCCTTCGATGAAACCTTTTCTTCGCGGTTGATGTCGTTTGATTGCTCCATCATGAGTAAGATTGAGAATCGCGCCCATCTTTTTGAAGTCGTAGCGAGTTACTGTGACATAGTAACGTAGGCCATCTGAGTAGCCTTGCTGCCTTTGAAATCCAATGTAGGGCATGATTCCGAATCTAAGAAGCAGCTGAACCAATTGGATTGCAAGAATCTTGGACGCTGTAGAATAAATGTAGAGCCAGGGTCGCCCATTCCAGTGGCTTAGTGATCCATCCCCTTTCCACATTCCTCTTATGAGAGCTGCTAGTTTCTCTCCTGGTGGTAGGCGCATGATCCAGTCCGGAAGGCGCTTTTCTTTCGCTGTAGCCCCAAACCATTCTTTGAATAGCCTCGAAGCCAGAATGTTGCTGGCCCTTACCTCCAACGAGTGACTATTAGTCGCATTGACCCAAGCCGACATTCCTAACCCTGACAATTCAGTCTGCACAAAGGAACTGAGGGATGCTTCATGCAAACCAAAATTCCAAATGACTTCTGCTAGGCTGGATCGCGTGACGGTTGAGCCCTCAGCCACATACAAGCCAAGCAACTCCATTCTCTCTCTCGTGAGTTCCAGTTTTGTTGGGAGACCGGTGGCACGGCCCTTGCTCCTTTCAGTGAAAGTTCGACTGTTCCTTTCCTTGGTGCCATCAAGTAGATCAGAGAGATCGAGAGAGGAGCGTTCACGCAAGGATTCAGAGTTAAAGGGAAAACATACGAACATTCCTTCCCTCAAGTCCTTCGCTTGAATCCATTTTCTCTCAGACTCAATTGAGTGCTTAACGAGAACATGGTGTTCGGGAGTACAGCATATTGGAAGTCGGATGATTGAAGGTGTTATGTTGATTACTTCGCCTTCATAGACCTTCGATGCGGTGTGCACCACTGTACCAATACTACCGTCAGCTGTAACTTCATCATTGATCCGTACGCTTTCGATGGGCTTCCATACTCCTTGAACGATTTGTCCTGGAAGAATGCACTGCGTGTCTACAACCAAGTGACCATATTTCGCACCCTCAGGGCTTTCTGGCTGCTTCTCAATACACTGAGCCAACAAGGTTGCAGAGATTTCACGGCTCTTCCCAGATCCGGTTGATCCGGCGATGCCAATGTGTGCAATGAACAAGTCCGCCGAGGAAATCTTCAATTTCCCAAGCTGAATTTCAGTCATCGCTTGCCTTGCTTCCGTTTCGATTTCTTTTGCAGTTGCTCTGCTAGACGGACTGCTTGTCTTGAGTCCTTGATGGCTTGTAGAATCTCTTCAGTTTCCTTCTTGAGCCGAGCGACTGCCTTCTTGTCTTTTGTAGGCAGGTGCTTTCTCTGAAGCAAACGGAGGTCCTGCATTACCTTTCGAGCGCGATTCTCAAGATCGCTATTTGTTCGCGTCATTTCGCTTCTTCGCCTGAAATGGCGCGGAGTAGAATTATGTTGTCCTGCCAATCTTTGATTCTCATGTCATGTTCGTTGACTGCTCTTCTTTGCTTCCGGAGGATGTCTATCAGGTAACGCACGAGGTCTGCTTGACTTGCATCCCGGTCTCGTAGCCTTCGCGGAGCGAACACAATCGTATAGTCAGATGACATTATTCGGTCGGCGAGTATGTCGTAAGCTTCTGCAACTACGCCACGCAAGACAAACACGATGAAGACCAACAGCAACGCCGCAGTCACAATGAAGCCTAGTCCAACAAAACTGCGGAGTGCTAGGAAGAACGCCGCCATTGTTATGAGCGACAGGACTTGGAGAGCAGCCGCCACATCATGTTTTGGTATGCAGACGGCGCCCTCTGGTATGAGCCAGCTCCGAGTTATCCCAATCCTTACCCCTTGAAGGTCTCGCAGAAATGGCCTCAGTTTAGCTGCTAGGAATACATTCAAGTCTATGGTCATTTCAATCGGCTCCTGTTTCATGGATTTTTGTTTGCGTATCGAATGTGTCGAGAGCCGATGACATCGGGATTTTTTTGGCGAGTTCAGCGGACTCGTTGTCATGTTCGGGGATCTCGCAGAAGTCGCCTGAGTGTCGTCTGATCTTCGGCTCACCTTTCTCGGTATGGTCAACATGCATGAGCTCATGCACGATCGTTCGATGCCTCTTACTCTTGCTCATTATATCCCAAGGCGTCCTCCAGAAAACGAGCAGGAAGTCGATTCCCGTTACGGTTCTGATTGAATTGGGAATCTTTCGGCATGATGCGGCTTCTCGATCTTCAGGACTGTTACCTCTAGAGAAGACTGCTGCAACCTTGAAATCGGTGATGCCCTTGAACTCGGATGATCCCATCACATCATCCACTGCTCTTTGGAGATTGAGGTCACGCGTGTACTTCGGCTGCTCTTCCTCAGTCATTCCGTCTATACTCCTCTTACCGCTCCTCTTACCGCATGTAGTAGTGGAATCGCTTCGAGCCTCTGCACGAATGTTTCAAGTGCTCTTTGAGGCATAGTTGGGCCTTGCAGTAGAGGCAGGCAAACTGTGGCGCCTTCTCGCAGTGTGCGCAGTGTTTGTTCCATTTGATTCTGAGCAGATGAGCAGATGTGCTTGACATCTAATCCAGTCTCCCTAAGTAGAGCAGGACTGCGAGTCTTGGTTCGAGGCCGTTTTTGAGTCGCCAGTAGAGATCCATTATGCCTCTGGTCTCGTCGCGGTGCTCTCGGTATCGACTCCTCTTCGTAAGGTACGAGAGAGACGCGAGTTGTCTCTCCAAGTTTCGGATACGCTGCTTCCACTCTGCGATGAACTGAGCGATGAGTTGCAATGTTTCACGTAGTAGATGCACTAGGTTCACATCAGTGTAGGCGTCACGAGTCCAGCGGCAACAGCATTTGAGCAGAGCAGCACGATCGAAATACTCACGGTACAGCCGTCTCAACACACCAGGATGCTTACGCGCTTTTTCCCAAGATGAGAGCAACGTTGCGCGGAGGAGGATCTTCATTTGGGTCGGTTCTCCGTGATCAATGCTCCGGTCCACGGTTGCGCGAGCCACATCCAACGGAACGAGCAATCGCCTTGCGAGCCAGTATCAGGTTGGCTTGTCAGCGATGTCACCCCTTACGATTCCTATGATCTTCGGGAGAGGACGAAGTATGCGTAGACGGATTGTGTCTGAGCCACAGTTGGAACACTTGTCTTGGCTCTCGTCCCAAGAGGCTCCGCAGTTTGCACACTGGTTCATGCGGGTTGCGCCTCCCTTTTCGGGCAGGTTTGTCTGTGCTTGCGTCGGGCAGCAAGGAACGAATCGACATCTGTGCCTTCGTAGATGGTTTCGCCGCAGCCACGGTGAACGATCTCGACCAAGCTACTTGCTCCTCCGTTTCACACGTTTCTTGATGGAGAGAGCGCCGGCGATGAACGCTCGCATGAGCGTCCGGATGGCTTCGCTTCGGTTCGAGTAGCCTTCATCCTTGAGTTTTTGATCGAAGTCTTCGAGGAGTTGGCGTGTCGCTTGAATTAGGAAAGGTCGAGTATTGCTGTTGGCTTGGTCCGGTGTCATTATTCCATTCGTCCAGAAAGCGTCTATGCTCTTCTAGACGCATATGGACATCATATAACACTTTCTACGTTAATCCAAGCGGCTCAGGAGGGGCCGAAATGCATCGCCGGGTATATGGCTCGTGCGTCTACACAATATCTATATTAATCTGAACATGTCTAGGCTGAATTGGGGTGGACGTAATGCCAAAGGCAGCGTATATTCCGCCTCAACTCTTCGCTAAAGTGACCGCAAAAGTGAGAGAATTGGGACTCTGGGCCAACGAGGCGGAGTTCATCCGCGAAGCCGTTCGCCTAAGACTAATACAACTAGAAGCAGCATCAACCGATGCGACAAGTGGAGCGTAGCTGCCGCCTCATCGACTCCCGTATCGCTTCCCCTCGAACTAGGGTTTTCTTATCCGCCATTCTGAATCCACCACACGCAGTCGCTCCTCGGTGGCTTCTGCTATGAACTCGTCCACCGTTAAGGTCCGGTGTGTGTGCCGGATCCAAGCAAGTACATTCCGATACAGCCCGTAAGGGACTAGAATTTGCATGTGCCCCTCATCTGCTTCCATCAAGATCCCCCAAGGAAACCCACGCCAGAAGATAAGCTCTGAGATGAGACATTGAGCAAGGAGACCCACTCGAAAGTACTCAGTCGGAGATCCTATGGGAAGGGTTCTACGCGACAGCAATGCGCTTGTCTGAATCTAGCACTTCCTGTAAGGCTTGGCGGAGTTCAGCAACTTCTGCGTGGAGTCTGTTGGTATCTGCGACTTGGAGGCGAAGATCCTCAAGCTCCTGCTTCTGCCGTTTCACTTCTTCAGTGGTGACGGGTGGGTTTGAGATTATGTTCAAATGTTTCTCTGCTATGCGATACTGTTCCAGCATGTAGGCTTCATCCTCGTAGAAGCGGTCATACTTCAACGGGTCGAGGGTGCTTGTGTGTCCCATGAAGTATTCGGCGCAGTCGAGGTCGAAGCCGTCTGCTTTCGCTTTCAGGTGTAAGTGTGACCGGGCAATGTCACGCATCTCATGTGGATTGTATCCGTACCGGGTGCCTGTGCTGCTGCCTCGCTTTTCAGGTACGAAGCCGATCTGCCGCGTCATGTTCAGCCATCCATGCGTGAGCGCAGTAATGGTGAAGGGTCCGCCATACTTGTTCAGCCATAATGGTTCACCCTTCCGGGGCCAGCCGCGTTCATGCTCGAAATACTTCCTGAGGGCGTCAATCGCGTCTTTGCCCATGTACGTGAAGAAGTTCTTCTCGTTCTCCGTCCCCTTCCGCCCAGGAATGTCCAACCGTATCGGACAGACGCCCTCCTGCATGGCTGTGATGATGTGATCTGCAACCGTAGGCGTATTACAGGTGTAAATTGTGCCCTCATTGTCCAGTAGCCCCATCCACTTTACGAGCATCCATGACCGATCCCGGAGACCTGCATAGTTGATGAGTTGGATCACGTGACTCATTCCCAACCGGGGAATCGTAGGAGGCTTAGCGCTCGGAATCTTCCAGTCCGGATCATCCGGGAGCGCAAGCCGGTTGTGACGGAAGAAACCTCGAACAGCCGAGTGAGTATGCCGATTAGAGTTCTTTGCCAGCTTCCGCGCTACTAGGAAATCGTGGAGAAGATCCACAATCTCGAAGTCGTCCCGGAGGCCCATCCGGGCTTCCCTCTGCCGAAGCAGAAGATCCCTCGGAGAGACTCCAACCCATCCCACACGGCTATTCAACCATGCCATGAACTTGCGAAAATCACATCCAGACGACCTACGGCTGCCTTCCCCAAGCCTACCCAACCAGAAACCAACCGGATCCTCCCGCACATGCACTACACGTGAAGGAGAAGCCAGAACCGAAATAGCACTTGTACGCCTACGCGGACGCGAATCCACCTGTCCACCCCACCACTCGGCCACGCAAACATATATGGAAATGATATATTAGCCAAGCGGATAATTCTCAAATGGATGAAACATTCACTTGAGTAACAATTGACACTCTCCACAACTGAAGTTGGGAGATTCTTGCTTCTTCATGCTGCGGACACTTCCCATTCCTGAGAGTTCCACTTCAGAAGCATAGGCCATGCCAGTGGCCTGCTACCGCTAACTGCGGCTACCTTCCGACCGTAGAGGATGTTGGTTGCGCCGTTCACATCCGCGTTCATTACGATGCTGTGGGTCTTGCAGTGGTAGAGTCCTCTGTGCTTGCGTCCGTTCTTGTGCTTCTCTCCGCATAGAGAGCAGCGCTTTGATGTTCCGCGTTCCGACTTGAACTTGGCGCGGATGCCGTATTCTTCTCCAAGTTCACAGATGCGTTCACGAATCTGAGCGAAAGGCCAGAAGTTATGGAGCTTCTGGTTGCCGACTTTGCCGTGGTTCGCGTTGTCTCGGATATGTTTCAAGTCGCCTACGATGAGGTCTGTGACCCCGTCTGCTTCTAGGCGGTCGTAGAGGTCTCGAAGCATCGCCTTTACTGCGTGGTTGAGACGTCGCTTTCGTGTCCGATAGAGTCTGCTGAGATTCTTCGAACTGTCCCTCCCATTCGTCTTCTTCAGGACGATCTCGACCTCCGCAATTTGTTTCGTCCAGTACCGCCAATCACTCAGCACCGCCCGTCCAGAGTAGATGTAGGCTTTGTCGCCGCCTTCGACTACGCATGTGGTTAGGTTGCAT
>JBAVVE010000016.1:0-4854 GCA_049697135.1 Bathyarchaeia archaeon
CACTAGCAACTCTGCATAGGCCCGACTACGTGTTGCAGCAGGTCATGGAGGCAGTCAGGTAGTGATGTCAGAAGCTGAGGGCCATCCCTTGGCCAAGTACTTGCGAAAAGGAGCCAAATCTCATACACACTGCTCTGGTTGCGGTAACGGAATCGTTGCGCAATCGTTTCTGAGAGCTGTCGACCAAGTGGGGATTCCGATGAAGAGAATCGTGTGCGTCGCTGGTATCGGATGCAGTGGTTGGATCCCAAGTCCGTTCTTCGATGTTGACACATTGCATGTAACTCATGGCAGACCAATCGCGTTCGCCACCGGTGTGAAGCTTGCCAATCCTGAGTTGGAGGTCGTTGTCTTCACAGGCGATGGTGACTGTTCAGCGATCGGTGGCAATCATCTCATACACGCGGCGCGGAGGAACATTGGCGTCAAGGTGATCTGTGTCAACAACATGATCTACGGAATGACCGGGGGAGAGGTAGCACCTACGACGCCACGAGGAATCAGGACCACGACGACTCCTTTCGGGAACCTAGAGAGGCCGTTTGACCTTTCGAAGCTCGTTGTAGCCGCTGGCGGCACATTTGTTGCGAGGTGGACCACCTATCATGTTGCCAGACTTGTTGCTTCGATGAAGACGGCGTTGAACAGGAGGGGCTTCTCGTTTCTCGAAGTGGTGTCGCAATGTCCCGTCCACTACGGTCGAAGGATAGGCATCACTGACCCTGTAGAGATGATGCGCTGGTTCCAGAAGCAGTCTGTCACAATCGAGAAGTCCCGCTAAATGAGTGGTCAGGAACTATCTGACAAGTTCGTCATTGGAGAGTTCGTTGACGTCGAAGTCCCGGAGCTCACTCAACTGTACGCAGAGCTGTTTGAGGCGGCCAGTCGTGAGTCGAACTGAGGTCAGAATCGCAGGGTTTGGCGGGCAGGGCGTAATCCTAGCCGGAATCGTCCTCGGGCACGCTGCAGCAGTCCACGAAGACAAGAAGGCGGTTCAGACGCAATCCTACGGAGCTGAGACAAGAGGTGGTGCTGCTCTTTCAGAGGTCGTGATCTCAAACGAGAGAATCGACTATCCCAAAGTGATCTCGGCCGATATCACGATCACAATGTCTCAGGAGTCATTTGACAGATACGGAGCTGACGTGAAATCTGGAAGCGCATTGTTCATCGATGCTGATCTCGTAACAAACGTATCTGCAACAACCAGAGGAACGATCTACCGTGTTCCGGCGACGAAAGTAGCGGCTGAGGAATTCAAGAAGACTCTGGTTGCCAACATGGTCATGCTCGGCGCTGTTACGTCGGTGACTGGCGTCATCGGGGTTACCAGCCTGCAGAAGAGCATCAGGGAGTTGGCTCCGAAGGGATCGGCCGATCTCAATGTGCGAGCCTTAGGCCGAGGATTCGAGTGGGCTAATGAGCATCTGAGTGGAAGACTGAGCAGTTGAGCTATCTCTGCCCGTAGCTCTCAATGATGCTCTTCCTGATGCCTTGGACTTCTTCGGGCGGGATCTCCACAAGATCCCCCATGATGCTGCCGTGGAGATTCACTGTGGCTGTATACTCCACGCTCAGAGCTGTGTTGAATGCGTCTCGGAGGTTTCTGCCCACCGCGACGAGGCCATGATTCTGCATGATGACAGCATTGTTGGGCCCAAGGGCCTCGGCTGTGACCTCGCCTAGCTCCTCGGTGCTTGGTGTGACGTATCGCGCAACTCGCACTCGTCCACCAGTTACGCCCGCCAATTCTATTGTAGTTGCCTGAAGCTCCTTGTTTGCCACGGCGTAAGCCATGGACATAGGCGAGTGAACATGGACAATGCCGTTCACATCCGGCCTTCGCCTGTAGATGGAGCAGTGCATCGGAGTCTCAATAGAAGGACGCAGCTTACCTCCCATCCTCTCGGCATGCAGATTCACCGTCACGAGGTCTTCAGGCTTCAGGCTTCCTTTTGGAAGGCCACTTGGTGTAACGTGGATCCGGGTTGAGCCCGGTTCTCTGGCGCTCAGGTTGCCAGGAGCATACACTCCAAGAAACAGAGCAAGACCGGATTCATCCATCTGCCTGCCAATTTTGCAGATCTCCAGTTTGAGACCATACTCGCCACTATTCCCGGGTCTGCTGGTGTGCATCAGCTGCTGCCAGAGTCTGACTTCTTCGCTCATGTTTCAATCCTCCGCTGAGGCGCGATAGATGTTCGCCTGTGAGCCTCTGGTACAGCAATCACCCGGCGTGGTATTAGTCTTGACTAGCCAGAGAGGAGCTAGCTTCCAAGCGCTTTGATTCTCTGAACGAGTTTCGGGACGACTTGGTACAAGTCTCCGACTATTCCATAGTCAGCTATCTTGAAGATCGGCGCTTCCTTATCCTTGTTGATCGCCACAATCAGTTTCGAGCCTAGGATTCCCACTGTGTGTTGAATCTGTCCTGAGACTCCGATTGACACGTGGAGTTTCGGCTTGCATCTCTTGCCAGAGATTCCTATCATTCGATCCTCTGAAATCCAGTGGTAGTCCGAAGAGAGTGCCCGAGTGCATCCCAGTTCTCCTCTCAGTGCAGTACAGAGCTCATTGACCATCTTTAGGTCGTCCTTGTTGGATAGACCCTTGCCGACACAGACGAGGGTCTCGGCCGATTCTATGTTGACCGATTCGCCTAGCTTCTTCTTTCTCTCTACAGGTTGCACTCGTCGAGGGGGGATCTTGAGATCCAGAACTTGGATCTTTCCCTGTACTACTGAAGGTTGAGCCTCGAAGGTTCTAGGCATCACTGAAACGACTTTCTTTGTCGTCTTGATGATTTCAGATGATACTGTGTTTCCTCCAAGCGCGTATCTGTCGATCACTAGCCGGCCGTCTTTGGAACTCAATCCAATCGCGTCAGTCACGCATCCGGCCTGAAGCTTCTGCGCGACGCGTCCGGCTGTCTCTTTGCCGAGTCGGCTCGAATTGATCAGGAGAATGCTAGGTCCGTTCTCTTCGGCGATCTTGAACAGAATGTGAGCGTATCTCTCAGCGTCCAGCGTTTCTCCGTCGCTATCGAGAACTGCCAAGACATTCTGTGCTCCATGCTCGAAGTATGAGTGAGCTCTCTTGTCGCTGTCGCCTCCAAGGAGCAACGCGGACAGTTCCAAGCTGAGTGCTTTGCAGAGCTCACGGCTCTTTGTGAGAAGTCCAAACGCGCTCTCATCGCTCTCCGAGCTTACAAGAATCCCGGATGTCATGGGAGGGATCCCTCTTTGCGGATAGCGTCCACGAGTTTACTAATTGCCTCATCCGGGTCTCCTTCGAAGATAATGCCCTTGCGTTCCTGTTGAGGCGCCAAGTTACTGACGACTTGGATCGCAGACGCCGCCGAGCCGACGCTTGCTGCGTCGAGTCCGAGATCTTTCAGCGTCCATGTCTGCATTGGCTTCTTTGACGCCCTGAGGATTTGTGTTAGTGGTGCTCTTCTTGGTTTGTTGATCTCGCTGGTGACTGAGACCACTAGAGGCGTATTGGCCTTCACGACCTCAAGTGCTGCTTCTATGTCTCGGGTTGCTGTGACAATGTTTCCTTCGATTGATAATTCTCTGACGTAGGTGATCTGAGGGACGTTGAGTATCTCAGCGATCCTTGAACCGATCTGGCCAGAATAGTTATCCGCGGATCCCTCTCCCACCAATATGAGATCATGCTGACCGATCTTCTCGATCGCCTTGGCTAGCGTAGTCGCTGAACCGGCTGTATCTGAACCCTCACACGCTGGGTCGATCACCATGCAAGCCTCGTCGGCTCCCATTGCGAGCGCTTCGAGGATCGTGTCCTTGAGTTTCGAAGAGCCTACTGACAGAACGGTTACTTTCGCGCCGTGCTTCTCCTTGATCCTCACGGCCTCTTCGAGTGCGTTCTTGTCCATGTCGCCGAAGAGCACAGGCAAGCCTTCGAGGACGGGCTCACGCGTGTCGCGCTTGATTCTGATCTGCTGGAGGTCAACAACCTGTTTCATGCATGCTATGACGTGCAACTTGCTTCGTCGATGCACATGGATTGTGGGCGCTATAAGATGTGCTGGCGGTAGTCACGGTCAACTCTCCTCAGTGTTGATTCTCCTAGCGAATATGCACGGTATTGATCCCGTCGTGGCGCAAGAAGGGCCTTGCGTGTCAGTTTTGGATTGTTAGTGTGGAGTTTCTGGTCCGTTCTGTCAGTGTGGATCTACCTGTATTGATTGGGGGGGATTCTAGTGAGAGCCTCTTTTGGCGACAGTTTCGGTCGCCTGCCGTGTCTGCTATAACCCCAGAGTTTCGATTGGAGATTCTGTTTTTTCCACAAAGAGACGGAGTGTTGGATTGCATCGCAGAACTCGGCGCCGGAAGAGAGCTCCGGACAGGAGCTTCAGCGCCGTGACCCCGACTACCGGCCGCGGTCGTTGCTAGCCCGGGGGAGACACAGGCATTTTTGTTCGCATTCCTCGCGGCGAGGACATACTATGCCAAACGTGGCGGAAGTAGCAGGCTAGAGCAGCCGCCGACCCCCGGGGGCAGGTACTAGCCCGATAGACCTTGGAGAGTTTGAGAGCAAATTCTCATGGAACAGGCGCTCACGGTGATATACACCTGGTGAAAGGTGATGTACACGCTAGGCCGGAGCAAGGTGCTTCTCTTCTGACATCAGAGAACTGGCGGGTTTCTCGGATCCGTGCAACGGGCAAGTTCAGGGGGGAGACGCAGAGGAAAAAACATGGGTGGTGTACACCCTAGAAAACTTGGATGCATCACGCAGTGTGTTACACCTTAGTCTTGATCGTGCTCTCCTGTCTGGGTGATCAACAGGTATTGCTGGTAGCCCGGGGGAGAATCAGGCCAGTAT
>JBAVVE010000017.1:0-5172 GCA_049697135.1 Bathyarchaeia archaeon
CCGACTTCTGGTCGTGGAGTAAGCGAGCCCTTGCAGCTTAAATGTCTGGCACACACCGGATCTGCTGGGCCGAATGAGACAAACCCGGAAGGGACAGTAGGCTCAGATGTGGTTGAGATGTCCGAAGCCTCGAATAAGGCTCCCAACCGAAATAGGCGGGGCAGGTTCGAGTAAGCAGAGGCATCGTGAATATGGCGGCTCGCTGCGGCGGGTACGCTGTCAGGCCAATGGTTTGGCCTATGCTTCTACACTGGGATGGATGCAGGTGGAACCGCAACAACGGAATGCCCACCCAACAGAGGATCACGGTGGAAGCATGAATCTCCCGACTTCAGTCGCGGAGAGAGTCAATCTGGATCCCACGAGACGCAAACGGTTAGGCGACAACCATTCTCCGATCTGGTGGGTCACGCAATGGTCGTGGTCTACTGTCCGCCGATCTTGCGTTCGATCCCTTGAGCTATCTTGCGGTCGTTCAGGATTCGAATCTTGTTTCTATTGTAGAGGTCGACAAGATTCTTCTCAACCCAGCCTTCTATTCCCCACTGTTTGATAATCGCCCTCACCAACTTGAAACGCAATGCCTCTTGGTTCTCTCGAATGAACCTGTTCAGACGTATCGCATTGAAGCGTGTGATGCCTTCTGGTTGCCTGAATGCGAGACGAAGAACGACTATAGCCTCACGTGTTGGTGACCAAAACTCTAGGCCCCATTGCTTTCTTGGAACAACATGAGGCTGAAGTATGGATGGGGGTCTGCCGTCTAGGACTTTGTCGAACAGTTCAACGAAAAAAGGTTTGCCACCAACTCTCAGCTCTATTGCGAAGGTTGTCATCTTTCCATGCTCGAGCATCCTCGCTTGAGCGGACGTTGTCTTCTGCTCGACCCCTTTGATCTCGGAGAGCTTGTCAGCCAATCTTTCGACTTGACGATAACTCACTTGACTGGATAGAAGATCTAGATCTTTACTTCGTAAAGGGTTCTTCATGTAGACGGACATCGCTTGTGATCCGTACAGTAGGAGGTCGCCGGCTTTTTGTTCCCAGAAGAATCTGTGTGCAGCCTGGAATAGCGCGATCCATTCCTTTGGTGCTGCCCTAATGTCCTGTGGCCTCTTCAATCAGCCCGTCGCTCCGAGTTGCTTCCCTGCTGACATGACGACCTCATAGTCAGCCAGGCTAACTACTATTTGGAGACCAAGACCGCCGACTCCTTTTTCATCTATGAGCTTCCAGAATCCAGTTTGGGTGTACCGTCTTGCAATCTTCAAGAACTGTTCTCGAACTGCCATGAAAACTGAGGCAGCGACATCGGTCTCTCTTGAAGACACGATCCTCAGAACCCGATTGAGCAAGAAGCGCAAAGTCTCACCCAGACGTTTTTCGTCTGCCCGCCTAAGTAGATAGGGAAGATCCAGAGCCCTTGTTGATATCATCGCGATTACGAACGAGACCCCACCGGTTCTTGCGTTTGCATCCATGTACAACTCGTGAATCAGACAGTCCTCCAAAGACGCCATCGGTTTAGTATCAATGACTCTAGAGCGCACAAGCCCATCAAAATCTGTTGATATTGGGTGCAACTCCGTTTCAGGGACTTCCCAATTCAAGCCATGCCTTCGAAGCACTCCGAGTCCGACCCAAATCTCTGGTTTTCTCGACCTCACAGTGTATAGTTGCTGCAGGTTCACAGAGCCTACGTCGCGAGTTCGCATCTTCAAGACTTTGCCGCTAACGAGCAGGTCCAAATAGCGCCGTAGTGTCTTGTTCTCCTTGATTACACGCGCACGCGCAGCTTCTCTCATTATGTTCCTGAATGAAGCTGCACGACCTAGGGCTTCAACTATGCGGGTTAGTTCTTCCGCCTTCTTGGAGTCTAAGGTGCTCGGCATGAGTAATGCCTGCAGGATTATGGATGTGACGGATGCATTGGAACAGGCCGTTTGGCATACCTATCAAGGATGGCGGCGGCCTTTGCCTGCTTTATGATGAGGTAGGGTAGCATGTCCCTCAGTAATTGGAGGACGGTTTTCTGCTTGCATAACGTCCATACGAGGAGAGGGGTGTTGGATGGCGGGTTTGGCTTACTGCGTATGTGCCCGTCTCCGACAAGTTGCTCGGCCCTGTCCACGTATTTCTGAACCGTGCTGTTGACTTCTATTTTGACGTGTGGACAGCCTCGACATGGTTTGCGTGAGTCACATGTCTGTTCCGTGATACTGCCTTCGGAATCGATGGCACATGCCAGCCACGCCTTTTCCCATTCATGCAACCTAAGTCATCTCTGTAGGATAATGACTACACCCTGTAGGATTGTAGGCACAGGCACTCTTAAAAGTTTAATCCTACAGGGATAACTTAATGTTTTCTCCGCCTAGCTACTTTTTCTAGGATATCGCCTTTCTCTTCTTGGAAAACCTCTCGTATTCCTTCTTGTCGACTATGTCTTTGAGGTGTTGGACAACCTGCCAGATCTCGTGGTACGTGTTGTAGAGTGGTATTGGAGCGATTCTCACGATGTTCGGCGGCCTAAAGTCCGGAACCACACGGTGTGAGCGTAAGGCTTCACTTATCCTCAACCCTTCTGCATGTTCAATCGCGACATGGCCGCCTCTACGCGTGTCTTCCCTGGGCGTTCCTATTGAGAACTCGTAGGGCTTCTTGGAGAGGATTTCATCAACTAAATACATCAGGTAGGATGTCACCCTGAGAGACTTTTCCCGTACGGCCTCTATTCCGGCTTCCAGAATCACCTTCAGGCTGCCCTCTACGGGCGCTGAGCTCAAGATCGCAGGTGAGGATGTCTGCCAACCTCCCGCACTTCTCGAATGCTCGAAGTGCAGTGACATGTCAAACTGCTTGTCCTTGACATAACCAAACCATCCAGCCAGAGCAGGTTCTCGGTCAAAGTGCTTCTTGTTAACGTAGAGAAAAGCGGTGCTTCCGGGTCCACCGTTCATGTACTTGTAACTGCACCAAAGCGCAAAGTCCACGCCCCACCTGTCGAAATAGTGAGGAACCGAGCCTACGGAATGGCAGCAGTCAAAACCTATGGTGATGTCTCTTCGATGCGCTTCCTCGGTCAGATATTGTATGTCAAGAAGCTGGCCGCTCCTGTACAAGACGGAAGGGAGAAAAACCAACGCAACTTCTTCACCCATCAACTCAACAATCTTGTTCTCGTCCAAGAAGCGGTCGTTCGCGCTTGGAGCGAGAACCAAGTCCTTGCTGGGATTCGCGCCTCGGATCTTCAGAATACTCTTCAAGGCGTAGATGTCTGAAGGGAAATCGAGCTCGTCCGCGACTATCTTCTTCCGGTCCCCGCGAGGATCATAGAAGGTATTCACAAGCTGGTGAATATTGATAGTAGTCGTTCCAGATAGTACGACTTCCTCGGGCCCGGCGCCAACGAGTGTTGCACACATCGCACCAAGTTGCTCGGCGAAGTAGAACCACGGCCGCTCAGATTTGAGCCATCCTTCCACGCCGAGCGTCTTCCACTCGTCCAATACGCGGAGAACTGAACTCTCAGAATCCCGGCACAAGAGCCCTAGCGAATTTCCATCCATGTAGATAATTCCGCTAGGAACATAGAACCTCTCCCGGAACCTTCCAAGTGGATCCTCTGAATCAAGCTTACGTGCAAAACTCTCGGTCACCTCGAACCTGGTTCCACCTTGCATCTTGCTCTCACAAGATGAGCGACGATTAATCAGATATCAGCTTTGGGCACCATGCCTGAGACTGCTACGACTTCAAAGACTCCAAGCCAATAGGAAGTATCTCTTCGCTCGAAGGGAAAAACAGTAACGCTCCGTTCGTTCTTGATCGATGTGTGTGAGCACCAAGAGACCCGTCGACGGTCTACATGCGCCTGTAGATCTCTTTGTGGCTAGCTTGCTGCAAAATGCAATATTGGCGCTTCAGGTCTAGGACTCTATCTTCCGACGTACGCGATGACAGCGCTTATTGCCTCTAGCATACCGAAGGTAATGATCTTACATTCGGCCAAGTTGCAGTTGATGAGCGATGCCCGCCAAGAGAGCTAACAAGCGAGCGATTGTTGTGCCGACTGGATGGTGGAAGGCCTTGCCCCGGAAGATCTACTCGGAGCTTCAGAAACTCGAATCCAACCAATCATGGTTCGAGGTATACAAGATCGATCCTGGGGTCTATGTCTTCTACGAGCCCGGCCAGTTCGAAGAGGCCATATCATATCTGGTGGTCGGAGAAGAGAAGGCAGTTCTGATCGATACGGGATGCGGAATAGGCAACGTGAAGACGCTGACCGAGGGGTTCACACAACTACCAATTATGGTCGTGAACACGCACAGCCACTACGACCACATCGCACAGAACTACCTGTTCGACGAGGTCGCAATATTCGACGCCCCCAACGCCCGGCATGCCGCCAAGACTGGTTACAGCAAGACGGAGATGGCTGACCTCCTGGCGGAAGGGATGCTGTGGAAACCGCTGCCTGAGAATTTCGATCCTAGGAACTACCACGTGCCACCATTCACGGTGACCTGGTGGTTGAAAGATGGCGATGTCATCGATCTGGGAAATAGGAAGCTGGAGGTCATTCACACTCCGGGTCACAGCCCTGACTCCATATGCCTCCTCGACAGAGACGCTAGGCTATTCTGGACAGGGGATACATTCTACACCGCCGCAATCTACATCCACCTGCCTGGTAGCAGCCTCGACGCCTTCATCAGTAGCTACGAGAAGATGATCGCTCTTTCCCCACTTTATGAAAGGCTCATGCCCAGCCACAACGAACCTTGGGTTGAGAAAACCATACTTGAAGAAGTCCTGGATGCGGTTCGAGACATCCGAGCAGGCAAGGCCGAGTACATCGAAGGCACCGACGAAGAAATCAGGATCCGAAGATACGAGTACCCTCGCTTCGCGATCACAACGAAAGCCTCCTAAGCCACGATGATCACGGGGAGACGACAGACGAAAACGAGGGCTCACATTTCGACGCCCGCACCAAGCATGCCGACGACGAGGTGGCTTGGTGCGCACACGCACTGCTGCTGCGTTTTGCTTCCAACTTCATCGCCTACTGTGAGATCCCTACCGTGTTGCCTATTCCCGCGACTATGATGAGGTCGCCTTTTTTCGTCCTCTCTTGAATCAGAGCTTTGATTCTTTGAATGACGC
>JBAVVE010000018.1:0-2279 GCA_049697135.1 Bathyarchaeia archaeon
CGCTTTGGACTGGGCAACAGTGCACAAGAAGTGGGTGCCATTGTCATCGATGATGCTCATGCCTGTGTTGACGCCATCCGAGGGGCTTTTGTCATACGTCTTGAAAAGGACGACTCCGCCTATACCAGCATCCGTGACCTGTTCGCGGACGAGCTAGAGAATCAAGGCGTGGGGACGTTCGCCGACATTCGTAACGGTGAATACAACGCGTTACTTCCAGTACCCTATTGGGCATGGCAGGATCGCGTCCGAGAAGTTGCGGACATACTGTCTCAGAGGGGCGATAGTGCTTCTGTGAGATTCACGTGGCCGCTGTTGCGTGACGTACTGGATAAGTGTCAATGCGTGGTTTCGGGCAGTGCTTTGGAGATCGCCCCATACTTGCCACCCCTGCATTTGTTCCGGTCATACGCCAACGCCTCCTGCCGGGTGTTCATGTCAGCAACGAATGCTGATGACTCTTTCTTGATAAAGGGCCTGGGGTTGTCTTCGGAGGTCATCTCCAATCCTCTGATTTACGACAAGGAGAAATGGTCTGGCGAGAAGATGATCCTAATACCGTCCCTGATTGATGACTCGCTTGACAGAGACCGCGTAATCAGTTGGTTCGCGAAACCAAGGCAAAGCCGCAACTATGGTGTCGTTGTGATGACGCCGAGCTTCAAGACATCGAAGGGATGGGAAGCGAACGGAGCCGTCATAGCGCAGGCGGGCACAATCGACAATGAGATTGAGAAGCTGCGTTCTGGTCAACGAGATAACACGCTCGTAATCGTCAACCGCTATGATGGAGTTGACCTGCCTGACGATACTTGCCGTATTCTGGTTTTCGACTCTGAACCGTATTCGGAAAGCCTAATCGACCTGTCCATCGAGTCATGCCGTCGCACCAGCGACACGACACTAATCCGAAAGGCTCGGACAATAGAGCAGGGACTGGGTAGGAGCGTTCGTGGAGAGCGAGACTATTGCATTATCATTATCACGGGCACTGATCTTGTGAAATGCGTACGTCCGCAAAAGAATCGGCGTTATCTGTCGAATCAAACGCAGCTTCAGGTACAACTCGGATTTGACATTGCTGAGATGGCCCGAGAGGACCTTCAGAATGGAGGGGCTCCTGCGGAAGCTTTGGTGGCAGTCATGCATCAGTGCCTCCGACGCGATGAGTCGTGGAAGGCATTCTATGCCGAACAGATGGAAGAGGTTGAACCGGAGACACCATCGAAGGCGGGACTTGACATATTCTCACGGGAGTTGGTAGCCGAGCAACTGTATGAGCGAGGTCAGGCTGAGGAGGCGGTCGCCGCGATACAATCACTGATTGATGACTGTATCACTGACGATCAGGAACGGGGGTGGTATCTTCAGGAAATGGCCCGTTATACCCTCTCTTTTGATCCGACAGAATCGACGAAGCTTCAGCGACAAGCCCACTTGAAAAACCACGCGTTACTCAAACCCCGCTCCGGCATGCAGGTGCAACTGATTACCGTTGTCAGTCAGAAGCGTATCGAGAGGACTCTCGCATGGATCAAACAACATGAGAGCTACGAGGAACTGCGACTTGTTGTTGATGACATTCTTGGCCGGCTGACCTTTGGGATTAAGGCCGAAAGATTTGAGGACGCTTTCAATGAGTTGGCAGAGCTTCTTGGCTTCGTGGGACAACGGCCCGAGAAGGAATGGAAGGCAGGCCCTGACAATCTCTGGGGGCTGCGTGAAGGCGAATTCCTTCTTGTCGAGTGCAAGAGTGAGGTCGCTCTTGACAGGGCTGAGATCAACGAGCAGGAAGCGGAACAGATGAACCGATCGTGTGCTTGGTTCGATAGCAACTACTCTGGGGCAACGTGTCACAACTGGATGATAATTCCCCCCCGCAGACTGAAGGCAACTGCGTCCTTCACTCACGAGGTGTCAGTATTGCGTCGCCACGGGCTGAGCAAGCTAGCTGGTAACGTTAGAAAGGTCGTTGAGAAGTTGAAAGGGGCCGATTTCCGAGACCTGTCTGAGAGACAGCTCCAGCGGTTGTTGGATGCTCACTCGCTGTCGATAGATTCTGTCCGCACGGAATACGCCAGTTCCGTTCTCCGAAGAGGTGCGTCCTGACTGGACCGGCACATCTCCGCATTGTTCTGCGACGGGCACGATGGGCAGGAATGAATTCCTGCTCGACGGAGCAGGCCCAGAAGTGACCGACTGACTGAGCTAGCCAATGGATACATCACAGATCGGCAATCGGGCATGGAGCTTTGCCCACGTCCTGCGGGACGATGGGC
>JBAVVE010000019.1:0-14425 GCA_049697135.1 Bathyarchaeia archaeon
GTTTGAGCAGAACCTCGCATGCTCTCTGATAGTGCGACACAGCCATTCCTTTGGAGCCCTGCCGATCATACTGAATCGCCTCGTTCGCATAGCGTAATGCGAGATTCTCGAGCTCTTGGGAGGCAGACCCGGAACCTGTGTCCGACCGGACCGATGGAATACCAAATGTCTCGACACTGGCCTGGTTCCTATGAGGACCGCTATTCGACGACAATTCTTCCCTCACTCGCTAGGCGATCCACAGCTTCTCTGATTCGTGCGGGGGGCTCACCAAGAGCGTATGCAGCTTCGGGGATGCGGAGGTTCCCCTCATGAGATTTGATGTAAACATAAAGTCGTCGCTCGATTTCTACATCGCTTCCTGTTGCGAGCAACGGCTCGGGTTGCACAGTCTTCTGCTCGATCGCGACTTCTGGGAGCTTCGGAAATGCCTGAGAAAGCCTCTCTTGTGCAATCGCGGATGACTCTTCCAGTATCTTCTTTGCGTCCTCACTCGACATCTCCACTTGTGCCGGGCTATCAATGACTGGGCCGGTCTCTATGCTGAGGTCGGTGAGCAATGAGTTGATCTGTTCTAGTTCATTCGCGACATGTGGAACGATGCCGGCGATTCTTCCCTTGGTCTCTGCGACGACTCCGACGATGGGCTTCATGTCTCTCATGATCTCGCCGAATTCCAGGACCGTGTCGAGTCGCAGGACCACTTGCTCAAGGGCGAGTTGGCTACTCAGCACCACCTGAGCGATCTTTCTCACTTCAGCGCACTCATTGGCGTAGAGCCGAGCATGAGCGAGGTCCTTTGATATCTCTGCGCCGATGCAGCGTTGGAAAAGGTCTCGATCTTTCTGTTGTATCTTGATCGCCATGCTTTCGAGTCTTTGTTCTTGGATTCCAAGTCTTGACCGCGCTTGCATGATCCGCTCTTTGAGCGGAACCGGATGGATTCGTTCCTCAATCCTCTTTACTAGGGACAAATCCTCCGCCCCCTAGGCAGGTGTTTCTTCGTTGATTTTCACAACAACAAAGTCCGGAATCTTGTGTTCAGGGGGCTTAGAGTCAGTCGGCATCTGCGCTGACTGGCTATGCTCCAGAGATGACAAGGTTTCGAGTGTTCCTTGGATGTCCCTCTTCTCCGCAATATGTCCGTTCAACATTTCATGTATGATTTGGCACGCGTCCTTGTATGCGATTGCTTCGACGACTCCAGATGAGTAGAGAAGCTTGTTGTCAGTTAGTGTAAGCTGAAGTCTCCGTATCTCTTCCTCAAGCTTGACAGTTCTTTCTTTGAGAGAATCTACGAGCGCGAGACGGCGACTTTCCATTGCACGTATTGCGCTCTCATATTCACTTGTCATCTCTTTGTATGCAGATGCGTCGATGTCGCCGTCGGAAAGCAGCGATTTGAGAGCGACCATTCGCTTTGATGCGGTCAGGTGCTCTCTCTGCAGGTCAGAGGCATCATGTTTCCAAGATGGAACCAGTACAATCGATTCGTTCTGGATCTTTACCTGAGTAGTCGGGTACTTTGCAAGTATTCCTGATGCCTGTTCAACATTGACTTGGGTCACTTCGTTTCGGATGTTTGTGTCAATTCCTATCAAAGTGCCAACTGGGGTCTGGTATGGGGTTTGTACTGTCTTGCCGAGGAATCTTCCAATGTCTTCTACAAGGATGACCATTGACCGACACCTAGAGGAATCAGAACGCTGCTACTGGTACCCCTGTTCGGCTCCTCTCTGGGGAGCGGAAACCGATGCAGTTGGCAGGTCTGGAAAACGTTGCTGCATTCTGTGTTCTGCCAGGGTGCTCGCTTCTGTGAGTATTCTCTGAGCTTCTTCGTTTGAAGTCTGAACCTCAAGGTTCGCGCCGCCCGTATCGCCGAGTTCATACACGAAACTGTTCAGCATTTCTCCGATTTCCGACAGCTCAAATCCCACTTCAGGTATGACACCTGTGATCTGTCCTTGCACCGATCTGACTACTGTTGCGACGGGAGCCATCATTGAGGCGATATTGCCAAACTCGCGAACGGTCTCCAATCTCAAAGCAGCCTGCTCGAGTGCAAGTTGGCACTGTAGTGTGACTTTCGCCATCTTTCTGACCTGTGCGCATTCGTTCGCATACATTGATGCTCGGGCGTTGTCCTTGTCCATTTGTGCTCGAACGCACTTGTTGAACATCTCCTTGTCGTGCTGTTGCATTCGAGATGCTGCGCCTTCAAGGCGGTTTTCTTGAACCCGCAGACGAAAGATCGCTTCGTCAACACGTTCTTTCGGTGGTACGCCACGATGCATCTTGCTGGTAATCCGGGTGCTAAGGGGCTCTCTATCCCAATCGTTGAAGCTGTGTCTCAATATTGTGCAACCTACAAACTGACTTGTGATTTCCCACTTCTGTGTGCCTCTCGCCATTAGATTTCTGGAAAGAAATCTGTCAAAACGAGTGGCACGGCTCTAGGAGGTTTCTCATAAGGAGCCCCTGCCATATTCGCAGACTACAAATAGCGACCGAGCCCGACGGCGTCCAGTAGTCCTCAGGGGTTTCGAGGCTTAAATAGCATAGGATTTTGTGTTCTCGCAGAGCGATCTTGTGAAGATCACAGAATTCGGAAGACCACTGCTGGTTCACGCCAGAAATGCATGGGGAATCCGGAAGTCCATAGGCATCATAGCTTCCTTGGCAAGTGGCGCGCTGATCGAATGCATCACGAAGAAGAGCGCGTTGGTGGTTCCATGGAACACTCAGTGGTGTCAAATTCCGAAGTCTGCCCAATTGCTCGTGAGGCTGCACATGGTAAGGCTTAAGTCAAGTTCTCGAAAGTATAGACATGCCTTCACACAAGCATGTCTCTGATTCGGAGGTGAACTTTGCATGGCAGAAAAGCCAATGCCGACCGCCCCTCCAATGGCCCCCAGAGTACCAATACCCCCTGACACCATACTGATCGGTAAGAAGCCTGTGATGGCCTACGCAACTGCGGTCATGATGCACTTCCAGAGCGGAGCGAAAATACTCGCGATCAAAGCTCGAGGAAGAGCCATCAGCCGAGCAGTCGATGTCGTTGAAGTCGTTAGAAGGAGGTTCTTCGGCGGCAAGATGTCGGTCAAGGAGGTCACGATTGGAACACAGGTGATCGGCGAAGGAGGAGACACACGAAACGTCTCCACTATAGACATCAAGATTGAGAAGGGCGACTAGTCGCTCATCGAGAAATGCAGTGTCGGATTCGCCTCGTTTCGGGTTTGTTTTGCTACGTGTAGTAGTCTTGGTTCTTTTCTTGCTCCCGGCTGGGTGCTCAATTCTCCGTGGTAATCATGGAGTCACGGGATGACTTTGAATGGAAACAGTGTGTAGAATCCCACGATCACAGCTCCGATGTAGATCGCGACGATCAGTCTAGGAGGAGACTGCTCGACAATCATGTTCGCTATCGATGCGGCCACAGCTGGGACGGTATTTAGGAAATAGAAGATGTACATTATCCTGTGGCCGAACAATGCCGCTGGTATGAATGGCAGGTAAGTCATCGAAAACCACGCAAGTATGAACAACGCAAACTCGTTTCTGGTCTTGTAGTAGCTGTAAGCGTTGTAGATCATCGCGGGAATAGTCAGAAACACCACCGTAGGATTCATGGCACCTATGAAATCGACGCTGGGATAGGTTCGAGCAAGGTTGCCATCGGAATAGATTGAAACGTTCACCGTGGCATAGTGGATCTTCACCTGATCCAGCAACCACTCCCAAGGGTAACTCCAGATATCGTTCGGGTTGCGCACATCAGGCGCGCGAAGAGCAAACGTGTAGGTATAGATGTACGACAAGTGTTCGAAGGGATTCTTGTAACCAGCCCAGAAGAAGTCAAGAAATGCTAGGAGGATTATGAAAGAACCCAAGTAGACTATCGCGTACTTCTCGAAGAACCCCAAGAGGTCTTGCCAGTTCGCCTTCCTACCCCTTGCGAGGATCTCTCTGGCCAGATGAAATACTACGATGGTTATGACTCCGTAGAATCCTCCTATCTTGCAGAGTGTGGCAAGAGCCATTGCGAAGGCGCTCAGTTTCAGCCTTCCTGAGAAATACCAGTAGAACCCCAATAGCATGAAGCCCAGAACGAATATGTCTAGCGTGGCGATTCGACTGTGCACAAAGACGAGCGTGTCGAAACTGAAGAGGAACGCTCCAATTATTGCGATGAGTGGGTTGTTTGAGGTCTTCTTGAGAAGCAGATAGAGGGCGAAGATTGCGACAACACCGAACACCACGCTTGGAATTCTCCACCCCCAAGCATTGTCTCCAAGAAGGCCAGTTGAGAGGGCAATCAGAAGCTTCGCAAGGAGCGGATGCTCTTGGTTGACAGAATCGATTCCAGGGATCGCGCTAGGCCACATGTTTGGCTGCTGAGGCAACCTGAGCAGTATCCGAGCCACGTTGACGTAGTATGCTTCATCGAAGATGAGCAATCCGGCTGGTTTGTCGAGCCAAATGATCCTCAGCACGGCGCTCACGGCCAGAAGATACACGAAAGCGTGATCATACGAATTCTGCCTAGGATGAAAGTCGATCTGGAAGAGACTCTTCAGTCTGGAGGTAGCCACCGTGTGCATCACATCTTCTCTGTCAATTCGATACCAAGCACGTGCGTGGCGTTAGCGAGGACTACCCTCAGTGCACGCACAAGCATGAGCCTAGCCGCTCTCAGAGCTGGTGTATCAGCCCGCAGGACATTGATTCTCTCATAGTATTCATGAAACTTCTCCGCCAACATGTTGGCGTAGGCCGCGACCTGTTCAGGCTTGAGGTTGTCGGCAGCCTCTGCGAATATCGTCGGGAACTTGCCTATCTGCATTATCAGAAAATGCTCCAGCGGATCAGTGAGAACCGCGAAGTCCGGTTCTTCTTGGACGTCGCCAGCTTTCGCTAGTATGCCTCGGGTCCTAGTATAGGCATAGTTGATGAAAGGAGCACTGTTCCTTTCAAGACTCAGAACGCGATCCCAAGTGAACGTGATCGTCTTTGTGCTTGAAGTGGAGAGCATCGCATACCTTATCGCGGCAAGTCCCACTGTCCTGCCGATCTGTGCTCGCTCCTCCTCGGAGAGCGAGTCCCCTCTCGTAGAGATCTTCTCCTGAACACGCGAGACCGCTTGGCTGATGATCTCGTCAAGGCTGATGTATCGAGCCCTGCGCTTTGACATCTTCACCCCTGGCAGTTCGACAATGCCATATGCATAGTGAACCAGGTTCTCCGCAACCTGTTTGGCGCCGAGGGCATAGAGAGCAAGTTTGAGCTGCAGCTGGGCAAGTCTCTGCTCAGACCCAATTACATTGATCACAGTGTCAGCGTTCAGGAACTTCCTGATCGAATAGGCGACGTCCCTAGCTACGTAGAGGGTTGTGCCATCGCTTCTAACCAGTGTTAACTTTGGCAGTTCGTATCCCTCTGCGAAACCGAGGGTCTTGTCGAGGCCATAGCTCCTGGCGATCGCGTCAACGTCCAGAGTGATTGATGCCCCATCCAAGATCGCAAACGGTGTGGACGACAGCTTCTTCATCGATTCCTGGACTTCTCCGCTCCAGACCAGCTCGCTTTCCCAATCCCATTCGTCGAATGTGATTCCCATCTCTTTGAGGGTCTGCCGAACCCCTTCAAGAGAGAGGTCGACGACTGTTCTCACGACTTCCCGTGTCTTCTCGTCGCCTTTCTCGTATTGCATGACAAGATGCTCGACTTCTTTCATCGGTTCGGCTCTTGATTGAACTGCTTCGAGAGTCATGTGGAATAGTGCTGAGTCGATGGACTCCAGTTCTCTTGCGACTAATGTCCAGTCATCCAGTTCCTTCTTTAGCTCGGGACCTCTATTGTCGGGGTCTCCTGTACCCCCTAGGTGCGATATCTCGGCCTTGAGGGTCTCGATTTGAACTGCGCAATTCACACAAGCATAGAGTAGACCTAGCCACTGGTCTGGTTTTCCCACGGGTTTCGGTCTCGCTAGAAGAGAGTATCCGTATGCGAGCATTGCGACCTGCTTGCCCACGTCATCGACGTAGAATCTCGTCTGGACCTTGTGACCTCTGTCTCTCAAGAGTCTAGCGAGTGTGTCGCCCAAGATTGTGTTTCTTGCGTGTCCTAGGTGCAATGGGCCGCTCGGGTTCGCGCTCGTGTGTTCGACAACGATTCTCTTTGGTTCCTTTGTCAACTCCAATCCGTAGAGTTCTCTTTCCGAGACTGCGTCCGTGAGTATCTCATTGGCGGCCTTCTTGAAATCCAGATGAAAGTTCACATACCCTGACCCTGCGGGCTCAACTCTTTCTATCAGTTCAAACCGTGCCGGGTCAATTCGTTCACAGATACCTCTGGCGACATGGATAGGATCGGCCTTAAGGGTCTTGGAGAGTTCGAATGAGACAGAAGAGGCTAGCTGACCAAACTCCAGAGATGGAGGCTCCTGTAACATTGCCTCAGTCAAGTCGACGCGGTAGAGCGCCGACACGGCAGACATCAAGGCCTCAGCGCATTCGCGCCTGAATCTCGAGAGAGTTGAGTGCATCAGGGACTTCCGCCAAGCTACTGCATATGGACGGGCATCTTACATGCCTAACTTGCTGAATAGATTTGGGGAGGCGAACGCCTGACCAACGTGCGGTCCTGATGACGCACCTTAAGTATCTTTCAGGAAACTATCTCCTCGCCTCTGTGAGCTGGAAGACCGACAAGTCTTCTGACTCGCAAAAGGCTGTATGGTCGGGCGGAGTTGGGCGGGTATAGAGATTGATGGTCTCTCCCGACGCCTAGCCAGGATATGGCACAGGCCTCCGGAGCCTGAGGTCGCGGGTTCGAATCCTGCCCCGCCCGCCAAACTCATCGCGTCGGACGTAGGGTTCACTCTTCTCCTGTCTATCTAGTCTGTACTAGCAAGAGGCTTCTTCCTGCTTCTTTTCACGACACACAAAGAGACCAGAATCATGGTCATGATGATGACTCCCATGGCTTGTGAGAACTCTGGAATTGGAACACTAAGAATCGGGAGTTCTGCGAACGAGTTCATGTTGGGGCTGTCGAAGTAGACCTGGTAGCGCCAACCCTGAGTGGTTGCTCCTACGACCACGAAGAATCCGATGATGTGGCCCTTCGTGACGGTACGATTCACGTCAAAAGAGAGCTTGAAGGGTGCAGGCGAGCGCCCAAGCACATTGCCGTAGGCGTAGTAGTACTGGTAGGATGACTCTCCGATAGGGTTTCCAAGGCTGTCAACTTCCGATAAGCCCAACGCGTAGCCTGATAGTGCAGGGGCTTCATCAGGCGTACTCATCCATACCGTCATGCTCACATTGCCCTGAATTGTCATGTTTTCAGCCAACGGCTGCGTAATCCAGGTAACCACGCCAAACCACACATCAGATACAGGTAACCAGGTCTGAACAGTCTGGTGCAGGTCACAGAAAATTACGCTAGTCACGGGGGACGCATAGGTTGGGGGGTTCGTTTCAGCGCCGTTGTAGACGAATATGGAAAAATTGGAGTTGCTGTAGACCGGTGAGTACATGTGGAAGTTCATCTTCGTGAGGTCGATGTCACCCGTCGGATCATAACCGGACTCGGCGCGGACGATGTGCGCACAACCTGAAAAGACCAGAACAGACAGCATGATTATCAGGAGAATTGTCCTATTGTTACACGATGTGACTCGTGATCTCTCAAGAAGCATTGCTCAACCTGTTCGAAACAGCATGATGACGGTGACTTAAGGGTTTCATGGGCTTGGTGAATAGTGGCGGCCAGGTCTACCTCGTTGTAGGACCTGGAGCCGGGGGTGGGAGTCGAACCCACATACTGCGGCTCTGCAGGCCGCCGCCTGAGCCGTTCGGCCTTCGGTGGTCACCATGTCGGCGACCAACCCCGGCATTTTTCCCCGGCAGTCGAGACTTTAATTCTTACCGTATAAGTCTATTGAGCAGACAGCAACTGCTATAGTCCGTATTTCTTCTCTGGATTGGTAACATCTTTCTGTGAGATCATGCTCTCTTGGCGAGTAAAGAGATGCGGCTCATGAACCGAGAAAAGTTGTACATGATTAGACTGTGCTCCGATCGAGCCGCATATGAGGCCGTCCCAAAGAAGAGAGCCAAGCTCGACATTATGAACTTGAAGCGCTCACTGCAGGCTGACGAAGGTTGTGAGATCGCTCTATGCACACCTCAGTTCATTGTGATCAAGAGACGGGACGATGTAGAAATAACGATCGTTGACGACGGCAGAATGATCATCCGGAACGTCAGAAATCAAGAAGAGGCTCAAAGGATCGCGGAGACGATTCTCCCTGACGGGGCCGTCAGAGATCGCTGACCTACACTTCTACGATCTCTGCATGGTCCAGCGCACGTCTGACCATATGATCTAGATCCAGATGACCCTCCGACTCCGCAATCTCCTCAGAGCGAGAATGTGTCCTAGGCTTGCGTGTAGGGATTCCGCATGCTGCGACGCCGGGGCTGATTGAGATCTCAAAGGTGCCAACGGTTCTTGCAATTCGTTCAATCTCATCCTTGTTCATACCGACCAGAGGTCGGATAACGGGAAGCCCAACTGTTGCTGAATCAGTCGCAAGTAGGTTGTGTAGTGTCTGACTGGCTTTCTGCCCAACAACGTCTCCTGTGACTATCGAATCGGCATTTTCTCTGCGTGCGATTTCACTTGCGATTCTAAACATTACTCTCCTCGAAATCACACAAGCAAGGTTACGCTGGCAAGATGAGATGATTTCCGACAGATCCGATGAGTGTCCGATCACGTAAGTTCTGATCAGGGATATTCGAGAGTATTCGCGAACCTTTCTGATTCCCCGGAGCGCGATCTCGCGCGCTCTTTGGTCGCTCAAGGGATAACTGTCGAAGTAGACGGCGATGGGATTCATCTTGGCCCTAATGGTCAGCCAGAGCGCCACTGGAGAATCGATACCTCCGGATATCAGGCAGACTGCTCTTCCTCGCGAGAGACTGCCAATCGGGCGCTCGGTCACTGACTGGGTGGTCACATCTATCGACTCTGCTTTGCGCCAACCTTGTCCAGGATTCTGTTGTAGACTACCAGTGCCCTCTGTTCAGAGTCGATGCCTTTTATCAGCATCCGGCCGTGGTTGAAAAGACTAACTTCGCAGCCGTCGAATTCGAAGACGACAGCCATTGGGGTCCTGAGATGGATCTTAGTCCCTTTACCAAGACGACTTGAGGCGACTCTGAGATCTATCTTGAGCGGTCTTGGCGGGTTGACGTTGATAGTGTTCTTACCACACAACCATGTTAGTCTCTCTTGCTCTGCCTTGGGAATAGGCTCTCTTAGCTGACAGGCCTTGCAGCCCGGCCTTGTCTGAATATCAATTGTCCTGAAGTCCATTTCACGGAGGTCACAGATCAGGAGCTTTCCTTCTAGCAATGGTTGAATCCCGGCAAGGAGCTTGATTGTCTCGGTTGCTTCAAGTGCCGCAATGGTCCCGGCCGTGCTTCCCAGTACTCCACGTGTTTCACACTTGGGCAAGTACTTGTCATCCAGATCCGGCATGACACACTCCAGACATGGTGTTGCAGGTGGTCGAAAGACAGACAGGTTTCCCTCCATACCGATCGCGCCAGCAAAGATGTACGGGATTGAGTTTCTTACACATGCACGGTTGACGATGTACCGGGTAGCCATGTTGTCCAGTCCGTCTACGACGCAGTTGGAGTGAGAGATCATTGCGTCCGCGTTGGCCTCTCGCACGTTCTCTGCCATCGGTTCTATGTGAACCTGCGGGTTCATAGCCTCGAGCCGCTTGGCTGCAGCTTCGACTTTGGGCTTTCTCACGTCGTCGACACTGTAGAGGATCTGTCTTTGGAGGTTGTGTGTCTCAACCGTGTCTTGGTCGACGAGTCGTATCTTGCCGACTCCTGCCATCGCAAGGTATGCGGCGGCAGAGGCACCTAGGCCTCCGAGTCCGATCACCACTGTGGATGAACGCCTGAGCTTGTCCTGTCCTTCAGGGCCTAGCTCTCGCATAACCACTTGCCGTGAGTAGTAGTCCCTGAGTGAGAGTCGCCGCTTGCGAGACAACTTTCGTCTGAAATCGATAGTATCCCTCGGCTATTAAGGCTCCAACACTCGCAGCCGTACGGCGACTGCGTTCCGATGGTTGCGGTGATTTATGGGAACTTGTAGCTCAACGAGTCCTGGGGGCAAGCGTCGGCGCAATCGCCGCACAGGATGCATTCGGGATCGTTGAATTTCTCCCATGGCAGAGACAGGATTCTGATCTGCATTGGACAGGCTGCCTCGCAATGCGGACACTTGCTGCACTTCACAGGATCCCGTTTCATACCCATGAAGCTGTACTTCTGGAATGGAGCCATCTTGGCTCCGACCGGGCAGATGTACCTACACCAGAACCGGGGTACCCTGTATGCGCCGTAGAAGAACACTACGAGGATGATGAGTTCCGCGACTATCAGGAGTGGAATCGAACGAAGCCATTCCCACAATTGTGTAGCAGAGAACTTGGCCAAGAAGGTCGGCGCTATGTTCTCCTTGATGTAGAGAAGCGCCCTAGGAATGGTTGAGAACAGGGTCCCTTCAGGAGCCAGGGGAATCAGCGGTCCTTCAGCAAAGACCCAGAGCGACTGCTTGTATTCGGCCCCGATTCCCATCCATAGCATGATACCTAGTGAGGCGCTGATGAGCAACGTGAAACCCAACACGAAGTACTTGATGCGTTTTCCGCTTTCGTGGATGCGCACGTTGACTTGGCCGAAGCTGCCTTTGGTAGTCGTAACCAAGTCCTGAACGAATCCCATTGGGCATATCCAACCGCAGAATGCTCTCCCGAGTAAGGCTCCAATGATGAACACAACAGCAAGAGCTACCCACGGTGCCGCTGGGCTTGCGAGGGCAACCTGAATGACATCCAAGCTTCCATAGGCAAGGTTTGTCGGTGCGTCTATGCTGAGCAGCACTGGAAGTGGGATCAGATAACGCTCCGCCTTCAAGCTGGGGTAGAGCTCTGCGAGGAGCAGCCCATTCAGCAGAAGTAGAGACACGAGCTGCACGAGGAAACGTGGGACCCCATACTTGAACTTGGATCGCTTGTTCTCTTTCTCAGTCATTGAGCTCAACTTGGGTCATTCCGAGTCATGGAAAGGAAACCACGTACGATTCGAGTGCCTTCGCGACAGTCTCAACGTTGCCAAGGTACAGGGTCAACGTTAGGAAGGTGAGCCCAAGGAGAAGTGCAAGTGATGCGATGAGTCGCTTCAATAGGCTCCCTTCATGAGATGTAGGATTCAGTCCGGGTTTTCTAACCGCATAAGGATGTGACATAATTATGCTTTTCTAGTCACTACTCTCTCGCGACCAGTACATAGCTGATCACTCGTACGTGAGATGCCAAATCCAAGACATGTGTGACAAACACGTCTTTTCCAATGCCTAAGCTGGCCGAAGTCTTATCTGACCAGACACTCCTCACGCGGAAGAAACGCCGCCGCACTGCAGATCCCATTCACGTGATAGAAGTTGGATGCAACTCGCTCCGTATGGAAACGAATCAGGTCGATCAGACTCCGTGATAGGCCGAGGAACTGTGAGCCGCACACGAGGCTAATCCAAGATCCAGATCTTCGGACTATAGCCGAAATCGCTGACCAGACAAGGCCGTGTGTGAGTGAAAGCCTTGAGAGAGTATTCGAGAGAGTAAAGCCCATACTCAACAGGGAGCCTGTATCAGAATCACCGATCAGATACCCCGACTTGCCTCCTGCTCTGAAGACAAAGGTACTAGCAATGCCCGATGCTGATGAGAGAATACGCGCCATAGTTGAATTCAGGCTGTCTGCTCGTCCGCACGTTGACAAGGATCAATAGAAGAGCAAGCTCCACTCGTGCGCCCGACAATCCATGTTCCTTCAGCAAAATCGACTCAAACTGACTCTTCAGTCAAGGCCTTCTTCTCAGGTTTCGAGAATGTAGTGACCTTATGAGCTTCTTCTGCAGGATTCCTGTCTGGTCAGCGGTGCGCGATTTGGGGGATCTAAAAAAGTCAAAGGGACTGTTCGTTACGACGACAAACGCGTCTATGCTGGCAGACCTCTACGAGCTGACCATGGCCGCTGCATACTTTGACAATCATGTCCCAGGAGAAGCTGTTTTCGAACTCTTTGTGAGACATCTTCCGAAGAATTTCTCTTACATGCTCACAGCAGGACTTGAGCAGGCTCTCCACTACATTCTAAACCTCAGGTTTACCGAAGAACAGATCCAATTCCTAAAGAGCCACCGTTCATTCCGACACGTGAGCAAGGAGTTCTTCGAATACCTACTGAACTTCAAGTTCTCTGGCGATGTCTGGGCAGCCCCGGAAGGCACAGTTCTCTTTCCAGGAGAACCGCTGGTCCAAGTTGCAGGGAGCTTGATCGAAGCTCAGATAGTGGAAACATACCTGCTCACGATGATCAATTTCCAGACACTAATCGCCAGCAAAGCCTCGAGAGTTGTACAGACCGCGAAAGGACGCGACGTGGTAGAGTTTGGGTCTAGACGAGCACATGGTCCACAAGCGGCGCTTCTCGCAGCTAGGGCCTCATACATCGGAGGGTGCGTCGGGACATCAAACCTGCTTGCAGGGTACGAACTCGGAATACCAACATACGGCACGATGGCACATTCATTCATAATGGCCTTCGACTCTGAACGAGAGGCATTCCAAGCCTACCAGAACGTCTTCCCAGAAAGTACTGCGCTGCTCATTGACACGTACGACACGGTCGAGGGTGCAAAGATAGCTGCGGATCTTGGACTCTCTCCGGCACTTGTGCGCATCGATAGCGGCGACCTCCTTGACCTCAGCGTGAAGGTCAGGGGCATACTCGATGACAAGGATCGCAAGAACACTAGAATCTTTGTCAGCGGAGACCTCAACGAGTACAAGATTCAAGAGCTGATCTCCAAAGGCGCTCCGATTGATGCCTTCGGCGTCGGAACCGAACTCACGACATCAAGAGAGGACCCCGCCCTGCCGGGGATCTACAAGTTGGTTGAACTCCGTCGCGGCCACAGGAACATTCCACGCGTCAAGCTCAGCCCGTCCAAGGTCACGATCCCGAAACTCAAACAGGTGTTCCGTGTCTATTCCAGTTCCGGACTGATCAGACAGGATGTCATTGCAATAGACAGCGAACCCCCACCTGAGTCCGGAGCACACCAGCTTCTCGCAAAGATGATCGAGAAGGGACAGCTGCTTTATGAGATTCCATCTTTGGTGGAGACTCGCGAGTACGCGAGAAAGCAAGTCGACACGCTTCCTAGCGAGTTTAAGGATATCGCGATCGTCGCTGAGCCACCTGTACGTTTGAGTCCTAAGCTTGCTGCGCTGTGTGAAAGACTCTACCACGGCATAGTGTAGCTTGGACGCGAGCTGACCTCTAGGTCCGAACGATTCCGGACATAGCCTGACATCCAATGGAAGAAGCGTCGAGTCAGGATTCTGATAAGCCTGAATGCTTAAGTGGAGTCCCCGCTTATCGAACGCGCCTTTGCCAATTCAATCTCCGTATGGACTAGGATGCCGACACGAAGAGATCCTGTGATCATGATGGCGTTCACCCATCAGCTGCGGAATTATGTCGAAGTGACCAAACCGAAGACTGTCCTTCTGCTTGTGTTCACATCAGCCGCCGCGATGACGATAGCGGCTATGTCATCACATTGGATTGCACCAGTCACTTTGCTGGCTGGATTGGTCGCTATTTCAACCTCGACGGCTGGATGTAATACCGTGACGTGTTACATCGACAGAGACATCGATGCGATAATGCAACGAACGAGTCACAGGCCCATCCCCACAGGTCGAATCACCCCCCCAGAGCGAGCACTCTATTGGGGCCTGCTTCTCATCGCAATGGGCCTCATGTTGGGTCTTTGGATCAACATCATTTCATTTGTGATTCTCTCTCTTGGCGTTCTTGACAATGTAGTCGTGTACAGCCTATTGTTGAAGAGAAGAAGCCCTCTCAACATAGTCCTCGGTGGTTTCAGCGGTGGATTGCCTGCAATGTTCGGATGGAGCACCGTCACTGGAACGGTGAATCTCCTGTCGGTCCTTCTTGCGGGATTGGTCGTGCTTTGGATACCCAGTCACATCTGGAGTCTAGCGATATTGAGTAAGGAAGACTATGCACGTGCTGATGTGCCGATGCTTCCAGTCGTGATAAAGGAGAAGTCGGCCCTACGCTGCATCGTGGCGACCGTGGTCCTAATGATTCCTTTCTCGTTAGCAGTCTATTGGGAGGGAGGATTTGGCTGGATCTATGCAACCTCTGCTCTGATACTTGGAGCTGCGGTACTGGCACTCAACCTGTACCTTTTCGTCTACGCAACCAGCAAGAATGCATATCGAGCATTC
>JBAVVE010000020.1:0-5202 GCA_049697135.1 Bathyarchaeia archaeon
TTCCAGCTGAGTGTTTGGGCGCTGATAACGATGGTCTATGGCGCGCTGATGGCGCTCGTCCAAGACGACATCAAACGCCTAATGGCTTATTCGAGCATCAGTCAGATGGGTTACATCCTGCTTGGAATTGCGTCAGTCCAAGTTCAGGGCGTCTCTGGCTCTATGTTCCAATACCTGAGCCACGGGATGGGTAAGGGGATCCTCTTCATGGTTGCCGGGATCATCATCGTCCAAGCTCACGGCACCAGAAGCATATCCAAACTGGGAGGACTCGCAAGAAGGATGCCCATAACAGCCACCGCAGCCCTCATTGGTTTCTTGACGATCGTGGGCATACCGCCAACCAGCGGCTTCATCTCCGAGTTCATGATCTTCTACGGGTCCGTCAAGTCCGCAATGGAACCGCTTCTTCTCCAAAGGCTGATCATATCGATCGGCGCAGTTGTCTCCACCGCCCTTACGGCAGGATACACTCTCTGGACAATGAAGCGGGTCTTCTTCGGAAGCCTGCCATCTGAAATGGCCGGAGTGAACGAGGCGCCGTGGACGATGACTGCGCCATTGCTTGTGTTGGCAGCCACTGCGATCATATTGGGGATCCTACCGGATCTTGTTGCGAGCGGCCTGATCTCCCAGATCTCAAGCATGTTCAGATGAGCGTGAGAGAGTGAACACCACCGTCCCCTGGCTCGTCTGGATTCTCCCGATGATAGGGGCAATAGTGGTGGTGCCAGCTTCTCGGATCAGCCGCAGAGTCGGAACGGCTGTTGCTGTAATCTTCCCTCTGCTGGCCGCCGTCGCGGCGTCGGCAATGATTCCAGACGCCCTCAACGGTGGGACTGTAGATCTCCAGGTTCAGTGGATTCCTTCTCTCGGAATCAACGCGGGCGTGCTCATCGATCCATTGAGCGTCTTGATGTCAAACGTTGTCGCATGGGTCAGCTTTTTGATCGTTGTCTACAGCATCGGATACATGCGGAATGAGGCTACACTGACAAGGTACTGGTTCTTCATCAACTATTTCATCGGAAACATGCTCCTGCTGGTACTTTCGGATAATCTGCTGCAGCTCATGTTCGGTTGGGAAGGCGTCGGTCTATGCTCGTATGCTCTGATAGGATATTGGTACTCTGACGAGCCTGACAAGCGGGTGGGCTCTGAAGGAGACAAGGCTTGGGGCGTCCCGATGAGCTACTCTCCGAGCCATGCGGGCCTGAAAGCCTTCGTGATGACAAGGATCGGTGACATCGGCCTGCTTGTCGCGATATTCATCATCTACGCGAGTGCAGGCACGCTCAATCTGGTGGAGCTCTCGAAGAACATTAGCTGGGCAGGCGACCTCGCACGAGTTGGGCTGCTCTTGCCGACCGGGCTCTTGTTGTTTTGGGGCCCTATCGGGAAGTCGGCTCAAATGCCGCTGCATGAATGGTTGCCTGACGCGATGGCCGGCCCCACGCCGGTTTCTGCTCTCATCCATGCCGCCACGATGGTGAAAGCGGGCGTCTACCTTGTTGCACGTACCGGCCCCATCTTGTTCAACGCGATCATCACGTACGGGCAGCCTTTCACATTCTTCGAGGTCGTCGGCTGGATTGGCGCCATCACAGCCGTTGCTGCAGGAGCGCAGGCGATAGTTGCAAAGGAATTGAAGAAGACCCTAGCCTACTCCACAGCCTCCCAGATAGGATACATGATGCTCGCAATAGGTGTCGGCGGGATGGGCTTGCAGTTCGCCCTCGGATACACTGCGGCCCTATTCCACTTGATGAATCATGCAATCTTTAAGGCTGCAGCTTTCATGGCGGCGGGGGCTGTCATACATTCGTGTGAGACTCGATTCATGAATGAGATGGGGGGAATCCGCTCGAACATGAAGTTCACGTTTGCCGCAATGCTTGTCGCGGTTCTGGCGCTGTCAGGCGTCCCGCCGCTCAGTGGTTTCTGGAGCAAGGACGCGATCCTTGCAACTACCTGGGAGGCTGGCCAGTTATGGCTGTACATCATCGCCGCGATCACGGCTGCGCTGACGCTTATTTACAGTCTGAAGATCTTGGGCAGTGTATTCCTAGGTCCCAGGAGCGCTCACGTGACAAAGCTGGAGCAAGAAGGAGTGAGGATCCAAGAAGCTTCCCCAATCATGTATGTTCCATATCTCCTGCTGGCGGCACTCACAATCTTGATCGGAGTAGCTGGGCCTGTGTTCGAGCATGCGCTCTCCTCATTCCTGAGAAGCGGTCTCACACTGGTAACCGCCCCATCGAAAGAAGCCATGGTTACCCCTCTCCCCTACATTTCACCTGACATAGCCGCCGCCACAACAACGCTGCTGGTCTTGCTAGTTGGTGGAGCGATTGGTTACAAGCTCTACATCTCGAGAAAACTCGACACAGGGAAGTTGCTTCGGAATCCGCTGCTGAGATCCACCCACGAGCTCCTGTGGAATCGACTCTACATCAATTCTGCGTACTACTGGATCTTCGTACGCGGAACAGTTTCTCTCAGCGGAGGTCTCTACAGGTGGATCGAGCACGGATTCTTCGACCGCATCAGCAACGCAGTCTCCTCGTTATCAGTGGGCCTCTCGAAGACAGGCGACCGATTCGACCTTCAGATCGTGGACGGAGCAGTGAACGGCGTAGCCTCCACGGGAAGACGTTTCTCACGAGCAATCTCAAAGCTGCAAACCGGAGTTGCTCAGCAGTATCTAATGGTCTTCGCGTTCGGCGTGTTTCTGCTCGTGGTCGCAATGGTTCTGCTGGGTCGGTGAGCTCTGATGGTCGGCCTACTCTCAACAATGATCTTTCTTCCAATTGCGGGGTCACTTCTCGTCTTCATAGTTTCCCGCGTCAACGAGAAGGCCGCTAAGGTCCTGACTCTGCTGATCTCCGTGGCCACCCTCATTCTGGCTGTTGTGATCTTTGCAACGTATGATCAGCACCAGACCGGATTTCAGATGGTCGAGACGTATCCTTGGGCAGAATCCTTTGGGTTGACCTTCGCACTCGGAATCGACGGAGTGAGCGTGCCGCTGTTAATCATATCCACGCTATTGACGACACTTGCGACAGCCGGCTCTCGGCGAGAGATTACTTTCTCCATCGGGCCTTACCATGCACTGCTGCTTCTGTTCGAGGGCGCCATAATCGGCGTCTTCACTTCACTCAACCTAATACAGTTCTACGTCTTCTGGGAGCTCGTTCTCATCCCAATGTTCTTCTTCATCGGCGTCTGGGGCGGTCCAAAGAAGAAGTACGCGGCGATGAAGTTTCTAATCTTCACCCATGTCGGGAGCACCGTAATGCTTCTCGGGTTCATCGCCCTCTACGCCTTCTCTCAGCCCCACACATTCGATCTTGTGACTCTCTCAAACCTGAAGCTGCCGCTTATGCTGCAAGTGCCTATGGCTATCGCTGTCTTCTTTGGTTTTGCCGTCAAGCTTCCTGTTGTGCCCTTCCACACGTGGCTTCCGGATGCGCATGTCGAAGCGCCCGCCCCAATCAGTGTACTACTTGCAGGGCTCCTTCTGAAGATGGGAGGCTACGGTTTCATCCGGATCATGCTGGGACTGTTCCCTGAAGCTTCTCGCTTCCTCGCGCCTGGTATGATCGGCCTCGCAGTATTGACCATGTTCTACGGCGCTATCGTTGCAATGATCCAGCAGGACCTAAAGCGTATGATCGCCCTCACAAGCATCAATCACATGGGGTACGTGCTACTAGGTGCCTTCTCATTCACGACGATTGGACTCTCCGGAGCGGTCTTCCAAATGTTCAACCATGCCTGCGCTATTGGCATGCTCTTTCTCATGTCTGGTGTCGTACACCAACAGATGGGAACTAGGATTATCCGAGAGCTTCCTGGTCTGGGGAGAGCAATGCCTCTCATGTCGTTTCTGCTAGTGCTCGGATCGCTTGGCGCTATGGCATTTCCATGCTTCGGGAGCTTCATCAGCGAGTACATGGTCATACTGTCAGCAATTGGAGTGAATCTTCTGCTGGCTGCGGTAGTGCTTGTCCCCGCAATCACGGCTGGCTACTTTGTGTGGATGCTCCGAAGAGTTCTGGTGACCTCACCAGAGGGCACGATGGCCAGGAATGAGGCACCAGCATTCGAACTGTTGACACTTGCTGTGTTCTTGGTTCCGCTACTGCTGTTTGGAGTATACCCGGCGCCTATGCTTTCGCTCATCAACTCGACGATAAGCGGTCTAGAGCGGTTGGGGCTTGTCTAGCTATCTAACTAACTTCTTTATAGAACGTTGGCTGAACAAACGGAGTTCAACGGGGGGTTCACCGTGGATCTGCTGACGGCACTGTTTCTGCTCCCACTTCCGCTTTTCGGGTTGTTGACCCCCGCCGCTGACTGGTTGTTTCGCACTGTCAAGAAGAATCTCGTGCCGTACTGGACGTTGACGGCGTTGCTGGTCTCATTGGGTTCCGCGCTCGTAATGTTTCTTCAGACTCAGCGACCGCTCACACTTGTGTCCGGCGTCCTCTCGATTGACGCATTTTCGCTCTTTTTTGCCGTGATCTTCCTGTTGATCTCAGTGCTTGTCAACGTGACTTCGCTCTCATACATGAGTCGGACCGAGAATCCCCTCGCCTACTATGGACTGCTGCTGTTCTCCACGTTCGGAATGATCCTAGTGGCGCTCTCTGTGGACCTGGTTGTTCTTTTCGTCTCTTGGGAACTGATGAGCGTCCCCACTTATGTTCTGACCGGCATTCTGAAGAAAGACCCAGCTTCAAACGAGGCCGCTCTGAAGTACTTTCTGGTCAGCGCGTTGTCATCCGGCCTCGTGATCTATGCGATATCTCTCCTCTTCGGAATAACGAAAAGCACGAACATGATTGTGATCGGCGAGGCACTCAGCTCGCAGAATCTGCTATTGGAGCCCCTAACTGTCGTCGCGATCGCTCTCTTCATCGCCGGCTTCGGCATGAAGGTTGCCGCGGTCCCGTTCCACATGTGGATACCCGATGCATACGAGGGTGCGCCGACCACTATAGCTGCGCTTCTTGCAGCCGGCACGAAGAGCGGGGGATTCGCCGCGTTGATACGAGTATTCTTCGTATCTCTTGCCTTCTACAAGGCGGACTGGTCAGTGATATTTGCTGTGATCGCTTTGCTCACGATGACTTTGGGCAATGTCGGAGCGCTGACGCAAAAGAGCTTCACGCGCATCTTGGCCTACTCCAGTAT
>JBAVVE010000021.1:0-4083 GCA_049697135.1 Bathyarchaeia archaeon
CAGTAAAGCAAGTTGGATCTGGACGGTGGCCTCGTCTTTTCCGCCGAAGGCGCCGCCGACTATTGATGAGACGACGCGGATCTTCTCGCGTGGGATTCCGAGCGCCCTCGCGATCTGAAGTTGGTCTCGATACGGTGATTGTCCTCCAACATGGAGGACAACGTTCCCATTCTCGTCTAGGAATCCGACGCCGGCCTCGGTCTCTAGGAACATGTGCATCTGGCGGCCGGTTCGGTACGTGTTCTCGACCACGACGGCGCATTTCCTGAATGCGGATTCTACGTCGCCGTTTCTGATGTGTGCGTGTCGGTAGATGTTGCCAGCCTCGTGGACTCGCGGGGAGTCAGGCCTGATCGCCTCGACTGCATCTGAGACTACTGGTAACGGTTCATACTCGACATCGATCAGACTGAGTGCGCGCTCGGCTGTCTCAGGGTCTTCCGCTGCAACGAGCGCAACGGCATCGCCCTCGTAGCGGACCTTGTCTTCGCAGATGACGGGTTGATCAGGAGTCACGATCCCGTAACGGTTCGTTCCCTGGATATCCTTGTACGTGAGAACAGCGACGACGCCTCTCGAGGCGAGCGCACGTGAACTGTCGATTCGTTTGATTATTGCATGAGGGCGGTTGGCTCTCAGAACTCTCCCATAGAGCATATCCTTGAGATGGAGATCGGAGTAGTACTTCGCTCGCCCTGTCGCCTTGTCGATAGCATCCGGTTTCGTTACGTCCTTTCCAACCCAGCGTAGAGTGCTCATTTCTTAGCATCGACCCCCGGTGACTGGAGGGAAGACAAGCAGTTCGTCGCCTTCTCTGAGTCGAGCATCTTGGGCGAGGCGCATTCCGTCTCTGACAACGTAGAGGTACACTCGATCACGAACAGGGAGTCGGTCAATGAGGTCTTGAGTGGTCGCGTCCTCGCGGAGGTCCAGTTGGAGTTCGCTCTTCTCGAGACCGCTGGTGGAGGCCCCGTACAACTTGATCTTCACCCTCAAGGCCTCTCCCACATCCGATGAGAATCGATCAGAGTATGCATGGCCTTGTAGAGGAGTGAGGGTATCACTGCTCGTCTGTATTCGGCTGACGCTCTTATGTCAGTGATGGGTGAGGATTCGCTACTTGCGATCTGACCTGCTTCCCAAATGACATCCTCTGTGAGTGTTCGATTCCGAAGGAACTCCTCACATCTCCTTGCCCTCAGAACAACCGGCGCAACTGCACCCAAAGCAACTCTGATGTCAGAGAAACAGGGTCCGTCAGGCTTCCATCGAACCCAGACCGCGAGATTGGCGAGAGATATGAAGTGGGCTTCTCTGAGGCCGAGCTTCAGGAAAGTTGCGTCGGAAGGTCTCTCCACCGCTTCGAATGAGATCTCCGTGATCAGCTCGTCCGGCCTGAGATCGATCCTGCGATATCCGAGGAAGAACCTCTCGATCGGAATCATGCGCTCGCCTTCGTGATTCTGCGCGGTGATCGTGGCGTTGAGCACATAGAGCGGCGGAATTGCGTCCCCTGCAGGTGAAGCGTTTGCCAAGTTGCCGCCTATCGTTGCTCGGTTTTGGATTTGCGGTGTCCCAATCGTCTTGCAGGCGTCAACAAGCATTCGGCAAGATTTTCTCAGCACTGAGGACTCGATGATGTCTGAGTATGTGCTTAAAGCGCCAATGCGAATCGTGGACCCTTCTCTGAGAACAGATCGCAACTCGCGTATGTTAGAAACATCAAGCAGTTCTCTGGTTTGGAGTGAGCCCTCTTTCAGCTGAATGATCGCGTCCGTGCCTCCTGCGATGAGTTTGACTCTTTCTGATCTGTTGTGGAGAATGCTCAGGGCTTCCTTGAGACTCGTTGAGGGCATGACTTCGATATCGTTGAGTCTCATTGTCTGATCGATCCTAGCTTGCGTGCCGACTGCTGGACCGCTCGGATGATGCTCGTGTAGCCTGTGCATCTGCAGAGGTTGCCTGCGAGCGCAGTCTTGATCTCCTCAATGCTCGGGTTGGGATTTCGGCTTAGAAGCGCCTCGGTTGAGACGATGAGTCCTGGTGTGCAGTGACCGCATTGCACGGCTCCATTCTCTGCAAACGCTTGTTGTACGTGATCTGGCAGGCCGTCCTTCATGAAACCCTCAGCGGTGATGATCTCTGCCCCTTCAACTTGCGATATCAATACCAAGCATGAAAGCACAGGACGCCCGTTCATCAGTACAGTGCAGGCGCCACACTCCCCCTTCCCACAATCCTCCTTCGGTCCCGTCACGTCCAGCTTCTCTCTCAAGATTTCAAGGAGAGTGTAGGCTGGAGGAGCAGACACGGAGACTTTCTGTCCGTTCAGTCTGAACGAGAACCGTCTCTCCAAATGTGTCAGCTCCAATCTTCCGTCTCCGCTTTCACATCCCTACACGCATTGTTCGGACGCGCACGGAGTTCCCAGTGACTACGAAGAGAGGCGCTATTAACGACTTTCATGCGGCGTTGTCGCTTCTATGCTCCTTGCGACATGAGGATCAAACCTAAGAGGCTCTACGACGGGATCTTGTTCAGGAAGCTAGTCACGGCATCCAGGAATTCCTGCGGGCATTCTTCTTGGGGCAGATGACCGCAATTGGGGATGACGACAAGCTCGGCGCCGTGTATCTCTCTGGCCACTCGGATACTTTGTTCTGTGGGCACGATGCGATCATCATCTCCAGTTATCACGAGTGCCGGCATCGTCAACTTGTCAAGCTGCTTCTCCAGGCCTAAGGGATGGTTCGCGATTGTGTATTCCCATAGGGCTCGGTCCCAGTTCTCAGCCCTCAACGGTTTCCGGTAGCCTTCAATGATCTCAGATGTGATCTTGGAAGGGTCATGCCAAGCAGAGCGGATGATGGAGAATCCGTCCGAGGCGATTGAGCGCACGAGTAGTGGCCCCAGATGTTGCAGCTGTGGTAGGAAGGATAGGTATCGAACCCAATCCTCTGAACTCTCGTGTGGATAGATTGCGGGATCGACTAGCACAAGCCCCTGAACTCTCTCCGGATGACGAAGCGCTGTGAGGACGGCGATTGTTCCACCTGCAGAGTGGCCTATCAGAATCGCCTTCTCAATGCGAAGCTTGTCCATTAGCCCGACGGTGAGGTCGGATTGTGCCTCAGGACTGTAGGGACTCTGACCAGTCCACTCGCCGGGCATGGGACGGGATGTTAGACCGAAAGCTGGACGATCGAAGGCTACAGCCACGCCATAGTGGCTGAGCGGCTCCATCACCTCACGCCACGAGAAGACGCTCGCACCGAACCCATGAAGAAGCAGAATCACAGGACCACCGGAGCCAGCAGTTTTGCAGTGAACAGTGAGACCGTTCACTTCTACGAAGAAACTATCAGGATCAGCCAAGTGCCCCGGCGGAACCGTGTCCTCAAGCGGGGGAATAGGAATCAAGAACGGCCCAATCAGAATGACTGCAAGTATCACTGTGAGCACTATCAGAACTTTGCGCCTGAGATTCCGTACCACTTAACGATCCCTTCGGGGGCTCCTCTACCGACAGTTTGCATATCAATGATCCCGCAACCACAAGAATGCATCCTGTCCACAGATTCCATCCGGCTCCAACTCCGAGGTATACTGAGCCAATGATAATCGAGAGGAGAGGAGTCAGATATGATAGAGAAGCCACAAGAATCATGTTTCCTCTCCGCATCGCTGTGTCCCAGAATGTGTAGGCAAAGATTGTGGGAAACACCGCCATGTATGCAAGTTCGACCGTGGAATGGCCAGTCCACCGAGTTCTTTCCGGGAAGATGAGCATCAGCGCAGCGAGTACCAATCCGCTTGCGAGAAGGAACAGTGGCACTGCCCCGCTCTCCGCCTCACTTGCCCACCGGCGAGTCAGGTTCGAGTAGAGCGCCCAGCAGACTGCCGCTACGAATGCGAGCACGTATGGAAGCCAGTTACTCTCAAGATTGGCAACGAATAACTCCCAGGACATTCCAGTTTCTGCGGCGGCAAGAAGCACACCCCCGAATGCTAGAAGGCACCCGGGTATCAGTGTGGCCCGAGCTCTGCTTTTGAGAATTGGAACTGCCAAGAGAAGGGTCAGGG
>JBAVVE010000022.1:0-4532 GCA_049697135.1 Bathyarchaeia archaeon
GAAGCGGAAGTACCTAGGGCCATCGCAAAATTGAAGGAAACGCTCGAAGAGAAAGGACTCATAACCTACTAGTAATCCCGAGCCCGGTCGCGCGAATCAACACCACTCAGATGGCACCCCCGAAAGATGAGCAAACCACTCATTCCAAGGGTCCGTAAATGAGTGTTCTCGCGCTTGTGAAGAGAAGTCTCGCTCCAAATTCCCGCGATCGCTGAAGATCTGTACGCCTTGAGTGAATCACACTACGAGAGGGCCATGCGGCACCCAATCAGCCATTCATGGTGCGGGCGGCGTAATTTGAACCGTCAGGAGGAGGACGTGCATGGGAGAGGGGCGACTTTTCGTCGTCGGGTCTCTTGGTGCGCACACACAAAACAGATGCTTCAGACGGTCCCCCATGTGTGCTCGCAGTTACAATAGCTTCTGCCAAAGTCATCGTTGCTTACCCGGCGAGTACCGCTCTTGAATTCGAAATCCGTGACCCTAGCAGGGTACTCGTTGTAGAATATCCCGTGCCAAATCGGCCCTATGAGGGGTTGCGATATGTTCCAGCAGCACCTTGCGTAGGTTGCCATCTCTATGCTGAGCTCGCCCTCATCGGAGAATGCATTCACAGTGAATATCGGCAGGTCATTCTCGTAACGTTTAGTTACTCTAATGTCCTCCATGAAATACTCCTTCCCCTCCTCAGGATCGTAAAAGCTGAGGGTCTTTGAAACCATCTTCTCCCCCCAGTCCATCGAGCTCTCGTGTGATATTGAGCGCCTGAGCATTGGCATTCCGATATGCGGCAGGAAATAGTGCAGGTAAGCGCCATTATCCCACTGTACCGTAGCCCAGTACCAGCAGGGGGTTATCGAGGATATCCGCACTTTCTGGAAATAGGACCTGCCGTTCACGGGGGTAACGGTTTCGCCCACTCGGATTTTTCCCGATGACAAGAGCGCCCTGTATTTCAGCATGGAATACCCCATGTTTCCGATGAAGTTCTTTCCTGTTGGTATCAGTTCCGCCATCATGTCTTTCCACCGCTGCATGGACAGTTCGATTCCGACCTTCTCGTTGTCTATGTCCAACCAGAAATCCGCAGGGCTCCCACCGAAGGAATAGACGCCCTCATTGCTTTCCATTCTGATCCGTCCAGAGTGGTCATCCCACTCGGTTTCAGTCCTCCCGTGGTCGAGGACAAAAGGGTCATGCATCTTGTTTCCGTCATAATACCAGGAGGCGACGATTGATTCGAAAGCGGTGCGATTTTCCTTGATCTCCATATGGATTTTCGGTTCCCAGTAAAAATCGTTCACGCGAACCTTTCTGCAGTTCCGGGTGCCCCAAAGGAGCATGAGCTGCCTGGGGAATTCGGGGTTGTCGGGGTTTTCGAAGAAATGAATCCACCACCACCAGTGCCAGGTGCGGTTTCTGAACATGTTCTTGGGATAGATCTTCCATATGTCATTGAAGACTTTGTGCATGCGATGCTTCACTTTTCACTTCTTTTCCAATCTGTGTAGTACGTAAACAGGGGCGGTCATCCCTAAGAAAAAGTATAAGACTGGAACTTCTATTGGTAAAGTTCCACCTATCATGTAGAACGGAGAACCATAGTAACCCCACAGTTGATTTCCAGTTCCATAGAGCTCCCACACAGTATCTGCCACAAAACCAATAACACCAAGTTCCAAGATTATGGGGTCTCTGAATTTAGCAAGTCCAGCTATTCCTATGACACCAAACAGAATCATTAGAAATGCACTCGTCCAGATATTTCTGCCCAATTGACTTGCAAGGAAAGTGGAGAATATGATGGCCAAGGTGATAATCGAGACTATTGTGACGCTATTCTTGAGGTTCATAACCCGCCTGTAAGCAAGTCGCTGGCTTAAATCATAGCAGTTGCCATGTCCGTGGAGGTTGTGAGATCGGCTTTCACGATAATGCTTGGGGACGTGACATGTGTTCCAAAGTGTGTGGGGTAGCTTGGTGCGAATATTCGCATTGGGCGGATAAGAAAGGATGAGAAGGATGAGATGGATTCTCTTCCGTTAGGCGAAGGGCTCTACCGTTCGGTTTATTGCTGATTCCGCTATCGCCCTAGTGCTTGGAGCAGACGAACATGGGGTTGCCAGAGAAGATTCGGGCCATTGAGGAGGAGATGAAAAGAACACAGATCAACAAGCACACCGAACACCATGTGGGTCTGCTGAAAGCCAAGCTCGCAAAACTCAGGGCGGAACAAGAGCACTCACAAGGATCCAGGCAAGGCGGAGCGGGCTTTGAGCTAAAGAAAGGCGGCGACTGCACCGCGGTACTGATCGGCTTACCAAGTGTGGGAAAGTCAACCATCCTGAATAGGCTTACAAACGCAAAATCAAAGGTCGCCGCATACGCTTTCACGACTCTGACGGTTGTTCCTGGTTTGCTTGAGTACCAAGGGGCGAGGATACAGATTCTCGACCTGCCTGGTGTCATTTCGGGCGCGGCAACCGGCAGCGGCAGGGGCAAGAGAGTGCTATCCGTTGCAAAGAACGCCGACTTGATACTCCTAGTTCTCGATGTATTCCAAGCCGATCAGATTAGCGTCCTAAAGAAGGAACTATATGAGATGGGAATCCGGCTCAACACTCAGCCTCCGAATGTCACCATCAACCGATCCCATCAAGGCGGGCTCGGCATAACGACGACTTGCAAACTAACCCATTTGGCCGAGTCAACTGTCCGAGCAATACTGAACACATACAAGATCAATCACGGCAATGTCATCATCAGGGAGGACATCACCGATGACCAACTCATCGACCTGGTAGCCGGAAATCGTCGATACATCCCATCAGTAACTATATTGAACAAAACCGATCTGGTCAGTCCCAAGTACGTGGCTGAAGCTAGAAAGCGGATAGGCAAAGATCTGGTTCCAATCTCCGCAGATCGAAACGTCAACATCGATGAACTTAGGGAGGCCATCTATGATCGACTGAGACTGATCAAGGTGTACCTCAAGCCGCGGAACGGTTCGCCCGATTTCGAAGAGCCTCTGATCGTAACAGCTGGTTCAACAATCTCTGACGTCTGTAGAAAGATTCACAGGAAGTTCGCGGGCGAGGCGAAGTATGCGCTGGTTTCAGGAACGAGTGTAAGGTTCAGTCCTCAACGTGTCGGGGTGGATCACGTCCTTCAAGATAGTGATATCGTCACGATAGTGAAGTAGCAAAGAGGGACCATTCAGGTTAGCGGGGCATTGCCTGTCCCAGGGGTCAGTGGCAGGCACGGATGTACTCCATCTTTCCGCCCCAGTAGAGCTACCGATAATGAATCTCACCAGTGTAGTCTGTGAACTGGGATTCTCCTCCTAAACCGTTCGTCGCATGAGGAGTCGTCGTCTGGGATATTGTGTGTGGGTCTCTTGGTGCGCACAGTCACAAGTATTGGGTCACCTTTTATAGTAGTCTTGGCTCTTGCGTGGTCAGTATACTGGAGATCTTACCTGCGTGGATGATGGGAGGGCCGTCAAGGCCGTGCCGATTATCGCGACGAGTATTATCTTTCGTATAACTAGAGAATAGGGATGGTGGAAAGCGAAATGGGTTATGAGAATCGACGTTATGGTGCCCCGAGGCAAATGACGAAAGTCAAATGCTCCGACTGCGGTACAGAAACGGAAGTACCGTTTGTGCCGACGACGGGGAGACCAGTCTACTGTCGAGAGTGCTTCCAGAAGCACCGAAGGTACTAGGCAAACGGCCTAGAACCGATACTGACCGGAATTTCCTCATTTTTCTTTGCCTTCAAATATGCATCCTGTAGGGTTTCCTGGTCTAGATCTGCCACGATTAGGTCTGCCGATGTGTCTGTACCAGAAGCGGCCGATCCACATGTCGATAGACACGGAGGTCTCCAACTGAACGAATCTTCTACAGTATGGACACTGCAAAACAAATCACCTTGACGAGAAAAGAATGGGGAACGAGCGAAGACGTGGCCAAAACGCGAAGCATATTATAGCTGAACAGCGGCACTGGGCGGGCGGTGTGTCAATTGGCAGAAGAAGAAGACGAAGAAGAAGAGGAAGAAGACGAAGAGGACGAGGAAGCCTGGCAGCCCGGACAGAACTTCGTGGCGGTCGGAAGTGTTGAACCTGCGATAGCGACATTAGATCTACACGTGATTTCTGTGCCGAAAGCGAAGAAGAAACCAAAGTAACCAAAGAACCAAGGATTTCCTTTGCGACGACGAGAGGGTTCAAGTAAGCTGCGAAAGCTCTTCGACTGAAACTCTGCTAAGTACTATACTATATGGCGGTCTGAGGAACCTGTCGGTCCGTCATCTTTCTTTAGTCTAAGGTATTCCTGTCGATCAAGCAACTTCCCTCTTCGTACCGGGCATTCTTCTAGCTCCGGCACTAATACCAGACAACATAGAGACAAACCTTCATGAAAGCAGCGATCATTGTCGCCCATCCTGACGACGAAACCATCTGGAGTGGTGGTCTGATACTCAAGAAACCGGAGTGGCAATGGACGGTGCTTAGCCTATGC
>JBAVVE010000023.1:0-8183 GCA_049697135.1 Bathyarchaeia archaeon
GTAAGCTAGACTGCCATTCGGTCAAATAGCCTTGGGCTGCCAGTATGTCCCGCTTGACTGAATCTATGTACGTCTCGGTGTCCCGATAGTTCTTCTCTCCCTGCAATGCCGATGTCCGCAACTCAATGATTCTACCTAGACTGCTCAAGACAAACTCGTAGTGTTCCGCGGCTAGATTGATGCTCATCAAAGCCACAAGATCGCGTATCTCCTGTACGCATTCTTTGCTCGTCTCGTTGTGGAAGACTTGGCCTTCAAACTCGTCGGAGAGTTTGGATGCTTGCGAGAATTCGGACTCGGCGAGTGTTCTAAGCTTCACAAGAGTGTCTTGTGCGTCCATGTAGAAGTAGATGGTCGCATTCGCGATTGCGCTAATCGTAAGCGAGAGTCGGTCGTCGTCCCAGACAGCAATGCAGTTGATGCACCTGACTGTCAATCGATCTTGGTCGCGTGGAACACAGACACGGATCTCGCCGCCGTGCCCGGCATAGCCTCTAAACTCGAAGCGTGGTGTACGCAGCATATGCCAAGACATGGCCTGATCTCGAAATGAACCTCGTCTACGCATGGTCCTGGTCGCTCCCGGCGGTTTTCTTGGCCACTTGGCTCTCTCCAATCTGGGCATTCATTGCCGTCAAGTTGTATCGGATGGCGAACCGCCGCAAACCCGTAAGCTCCCAGATCTCTGAGAGCCCTCAGGTGAAGCAGATCAAGCTGGGGCTGGATGACTTCATACTGCTGTTGGTTCTCATTCTGATCTGTGTGGTGATCGGATTCTATCCATACTTCCATGACCCGTCCTGGTTGGTTGGAACAGATGCGTATTGGCGATACAAAGACCCACTTGACCATACGCCCTGCCTGGCGAGGATTCGCCGAGTCAATGATTTGATAAATGGAGGTCAATGGAAGTATTCACCAATGCGATCAACCTGACGCATCATGGACGCGTGGTCTCCCGAGAAGATGCGCGCGAGCCGCTCGGAAAATAAATCCTGCGAGAGACCGCGAATCTGGCCCGTACGTGCCAAAAACGGGCGAAAACATGGAGATTCTGAGCCCCAACTTCCGATCTTTTCCCCCGTGGTTCTGTCGCTAAAATGCACCGAGCCGAGTTACACGACGTTTAGGGGCCGATGAGCCGTGACTAGCGCTCAGAACGCAGATGACGCGTGATCAGGCAACATGGCACCGCTCGGTACATGCTCTATCGCGTAGAGGAAGCTACGCGGTCTCAATCCTCTCATTCCTGCTTCTTCTCTTGATCTGTATTCCAAATCTTGCGGTGCCGGCCTATGCGGCTTCGCCGGATCTCACGGTAGAGAGCATATGGCTTGAGAAAGACTCAGCTGTAGGTGAGCCCGCAGCGCAGATAGTGCCAGGGGAATCGTTCAATATCGTTGCCACAGTGAAGAACACTGGAGACACGACCGCGAACGGTTACTATCTCGACGTGTACTACGATAGCGACTACGGGCGGGGAGGCCCTGATGTCATTATGGCAGGTGAAGTTCAGACATGGTTCGTTGGACCGTTCTCAGCTCAGGAAGGCACACACACGACAAAGTGGGTCGCGGATCCGGATAATCAGATAGCGGAGGCAGACGAGAGTAACAACCTGAAAGAGCTTTCATTCACGATCGGTTCTGTCACAGTAACAACGACAACAACCGCCACGACTGAATCAACATCAAGTGCAACTTCATCTCAAAGTGCACCACCAACGCTCGCATCCGCACCAACCTCAGGTCCAGCAGGAACCGTTGTCTCAGTTTCAGGTTCCAACTATCAAGGAACCACCTGCACGTTGGTGGCAGGACCATCGACCCTCTTCACTTCACAGACGTGCACGATCGCTGCCGGCAGCCTCACAGGAAGCTTCACAGTTGACGCATCCGCACCCGCAAACACGTACACGGTGATGGTTCAGACCGATATGGGCTCAGTTGACTCTGCAACTGCAACATTCACGGTTACCTCCGCTTATTCAGTGAGTTTCTATGTGGATCCTTCATCGGGGCAGATCTCGGTTGATGGCGCACCTGTGGCTGACGGGACTACGGTAACCGGCTACTCTGGAGGCCAGCGTGTCCACATAGTCGCGAACGGACCCAGCGCCTACCAGTTCGCCAGCTGGGAGAAAAGCGGCGTATCGATCGATAACTTGTCTTCACAGGATACTTACATGACAGTCTCGAGCAGCGGCTCGGTCAAGGCACACTTCACATCTGTCATGTACACGATCACTTTCTACACTGATCCCGCGAGCGGAACGATCGTGGCCGACGGCGCAACGGAAACAAACGGACTCACCGGCGCGTATGCTCCAGGTGCACGTGTTCACGTTGTGGCGAACCCGCCTAGCGGGTACTCGTTTGCCAGCTGGGAAACGAATGGGGTTTCTGTTGACAATCCCTCCTCCGCTGATACGTACATGACGGTCTCCGGTAGTGGCTCGCTGAAGGCTCGTTTCGGGCTACCGCAAGTCACAGTGAAGTCGAAGAGTACCCTCGGAGCGGAATTCCCAGGAGTCAGAATCACAGTAGACAAGAAGTACTACTTGACTCCGTTCTCTCTGACGATCCAAGGGAAGCACTCGTTCACGGCGCCAAGTGGAGTGACAGCCAGCGGAGTTACTTACAAGTTCGTCAGGTGGGAAGACGAGTCAGGCAAAACCCTCTCGACCACAACCTCCTTCTCGTATACCATTCAATCGAGCAAGACACTCTACACGGTCTACAGCCCCCCACAGTACAGTATTACAATCTACGCAAGTGACGCACAATCTCGCAAGGCGATAGCCGGTGCTTCGGTCTACTTGGACGGAAATCTCATTGGCACAACAGACTCTCGGGGTTCCTTGGTGCTCAGGGGAGTATACTCCGGAACATATGCCCTGACGATTCACAAAGATGGCTACGTCGACTACGTGACCACGATCAGTCTCTCTAGAAGTACAACGCTCCGGGCATACCTGCCTCGCGTGAGTTAGTTCACACGTGGCACAAGAAGGCGATCCAAAGTTCCGCTCCGATCTTCCATGGAAAGCAAATCAGTTAAGACAACTCCTGTAGAGTCCGCAGGGCTCTCCGCTAGATGCGTCAGCTGTCGCGCTCGCTGTTCCATTTGCTTCTGGGCAATTGGAGCTCAGATGAGTGGGCAAATTCTCGGTCGAATTCACGCGCCCATATACAAGGATCAATTCCATTCTATGAGCCGGGTAGAGCAAGGCAATATGGAACGGGCTGCTCTCTTCCTGCGTTGTTCCTAGGGCCCACCAAGCCCAACCTACGTGGTACTTTGAACAGTTGGGTTGCGTCCTGCAGCCAATCATCGCCGCTCGTGTCCTTCATCATGATAGCGCTTCTAGGTCGTCTGAGTGCACGAATGGGAATGAGTATGGTGACAGCTCCGAGCAGGGCCAAGGAGGCCATCCAGAGCGAACCGTTCAACATAGGATCTACTTCCTCAGTTTTGGGTTCTCGCGGTAGGTCCCTCGCCTGTTCCGCCCACTCCATAGCTGATATGTGGTTACCTCGGTCCAGGCTCTCTTGAGCTTGTGACAGCAAAACTAGCTGCCACTTGGTAAGGAAACCTTGCGAAGTCAGTATGTCTTGTCTGACGGAATCGACGAATGCTACGGTCCGTGTGTAGTTATTTTCTTCTTGTAAGGCTAATGTTCGCAATTGGTCCACTCTGTCGAGCTTGTACAACACGAATTCGTAATGCCTCGCAGTCAGGTTGCCTCGCATCGAGCCGACCAAGACATTGATTTCTCGGACATATTCTCTGGTGAGGAGACTTTGAAACACGGTGGCTTTGAGTTGGTCTGAGATTTGAATCGCTTTGTCGAAATCTGATTCAGCGAGTTTTTCCAATCTTAAGACAGTTTCTGGTGCATCCAAGTAGAAATATGCGGTCTTGTTCGAATGAATCTCGATTGTCAGCCAGTGCTGATCATTGTCCCACGTGGAGACACAGTCAATGCATCTGGGCACCGTCGATTGAAAAACACTGGGCACGGACACCACGATGCTTCCCGTGGAGTTGCCAGAGGCGCTCAATTGAAATCGAGGAGTACCGTTGCATGAGAATGTCACATCACTAGCTGCATAACTCGTCGGGAAAACTCGGGTCATGATGCCTGTTAGCGAAGCTGACCCCTTTCCGTTGGCGTCTACCAAAGAAGGTCCCGCATCGCTTTCTGCAAGAGCCCAGAACGCCCATCCGAGGGTGTATCGGTCAAAAAGGTCCAGTGTAACGGCTAGGCTATGAAGAGTGTCTGCCTTTTTCACGTCTACCGTGGATCCCCCGAATTCTCCAATCCAAAGCGGAATCTTCCACGTACTCACGGTCAGGTTGTAAAGCCGCTGAGCAATGTTGTCGAGGTACTCGGTAGTGCCACTGACGTAGAGGTGCGGTGAAAACGCGAGATTGGTGTCTGTGGGTCTCAGGGCGATGTGTTCCCCAAGAATGCACACGCCTTCTACCGGTTCAAAGAAGATGATGTGTTTGGCATCCACGCTTCGAATCTCCGAGATCAAGTTCGAGTAGAACTCATTCAAGATCGGGGCGAAGTCCTGCCATGTGATGCTGCCACCGTAGGGTTCGTTGAGCAAGTCATAGCCAGCAACCGCGCTTCTGTCCTTGAGCAGAGAGGCTAAGCTCTTCCAGGCCTTGACCAATTCTAGCTGTTGAACGGAATTGCGCCAAAACGCGGCAGCAGCTTGGTCTGAGGTTTTGAGTTTTGGCACAACCCACGCGGGGAAGCCATCCATTTTGAACTGGTGCATGTCGACCACGACATACATTCCCTTCTCTTCTGCAATGTCCACGACCCTCTTGACAGCGTCCAAGTACGGGGTGCTGAATCTTCCGGGCGATGGTTCGAGTTCAGCCCACGAAACTGGAAGCCGGATTACGTTGAATCCCATCGATTTCGCTACGTCAAGGTACGCGCCGTATCTGGCGGACGCCACGCCCGAGCGACTGAGTGGCGGCAGGTTCACTCCTCGAAGGATCATCGTTGCGCCGTCTTCTCTAACAATCGAAGACCCATCGACCTGGAGCCACTGAAGACCGTTTTCAGTCGCAGTCGGAGCAGAGACTGCGCTCGCTGCGGGCACAATTACCAAAAGTAATAGGAAGGAAGCGCTGATTGGGACTTGGAACGACAACCAAGAGCGCCCAGGAAAATCGATGATCGACATTGCAGACCGAACCCGCTCTTTCAAGAAAAGGGTCGAGCTTTCGCGCCTTTTCCGCCATTGCCTATGTTGTCGTCCATGCGTCAGCTCTTTATGTCTTCCTGACATTCGCAATGGCCACCAATGGTCTTGAGTTCTTCTACTTCTACCCACGCGAGGCACAGACTATTCTTCGACCATTCACCTTGACAGCGATGGTATGGCTCGGCACGGCCATGTTCTCGGTTTTCGGCCTTGCCGCTATTGGTTTCCGAGACGTTGGTAGCCCAGAAAAGGGGAACCGACGGCGACGTATGGGGCTCATCCTTGGCGCGTCGATTCTACTCACTCTCATGCTAGTGCTTGCGTCGCCAAATCTCGTGCCGTTCTGGTTGATAGGCACGGTCGCGCTCGGAATCTGTTGGCTTGGATTCGGTTTCAGGGTTGCCCAAGTGGTCGGAGGTAGACGCGAGCTCCTCAAGGTCTTCTTTGCTTCTCTTCTGGGAATTGGAGCCATCTTGGAGACTTGGAGCTTGGGTCACTGGCTCCGTTCTGGCGTGGTTCCCTCTGTGGCATTCCGTAATGTGGGAGCTGGTCTCGAAATGAATCTCACCTATGCCGCCTCCTTACTGTTCCCAGTAGTCTTTGTGGCTGCTTGGCTGTCGCCGTTGTGGGCCTATGTTGCATTGAAACTACATCAGACACTGAAGAGGAGGGAGTCCGCGAAGCCTAGCGTCCCTGCTAGCCCTAAGATGCAGCGAATGAAACTTGAAATCGATGATCTTGCGTTGGCGCTAGCTATCACTTTGGTCTGTGTGCTCATCGGATTCTACGCGTATTTTCAAGACCCGTCTTGGCTTGTCGGAACTGATGCGTATTGGCGCTACAATGACCCGCTCGAGCGAATCGCAGGCTCGAGTAATGCGCTGATGGCTGCCGCGAACGAGCGGCATGGCCTGTACCTTCTGATCCTGTACGCAGTTCATTCCGTAACAGGGCTATCACCCTTCGATATAGTCAAGGGCTCACCCATCGTACTAGCCACATTTCTGTCGGTTATGACCTATTTCGGAGTGACCTATTATCGAAGGAACCGCGCAGAAGGATTCTTCGCCGGACTCTTCTCAGCCACAACCTTTCCCACGACATTGGGGATATTCGCTTCCGTTGATGCAAACTGGTTTGCCATGATTGTGGCACTTGTCGCCGTGTTTCTTCTTGTCTCTCTCGACCAGTCATCTCGACACAGCGTGTTGAAGGCGTTGCTAGTGGCATTATGTAGTGTCGTTCTCCTCCTTCTACATCCATGGACCTGGGGAATCATCGCGGCTGCAACGCTTCTTGCTGGACTCGTCTTTGTGACACGGAAGAATTGGAGAATGTCTGGTGTATCATTGATTGTGCCGCTGTGCGGACTAGTTTCAGGTGCGCTCGTTTTCGGGGTAGGAAGTGAGACGGAGAAGGCCAGACTGATTGAGACGGTCAGGAACTTTTCGGCACCCCTCGTGAATCAATCTCTGGTCCTTAATCCCTTCGGTGTGATTGGAGATTCGTTCAGAATGTGGGCACCATTCCTCAACCCTCTCCTCGCGATTCTTGTGGCGATAGGTGCCCTATTCCTAGTCCGTGAGAAGCTCTCAAGCTACAAGACCCTTGTCCTCAGCTGGATGATTGTGACAGGAGTAGGTACATTCTTCGCTGTCACTCTCCAGACGGAGATATGGCGAATCTGGTATCTCCAGCCACTATGGCTTATCGCCGCGGCTGGCGTAAGCGGGTTGCTTCGGGTTTCCAACTTAGCAGCTGTCGCGCTCAAATCAAGCCTTGAGGTGGTCACGGTCGCGTCAATCATTGTTCTCAGCGGCCTCGTCCTCCTCTTTCTGGAACCGGTACTGGGCAGCTGGATATTCTATCCAATCGCGCTCTTGCCGGCTCTATTCAAGTATCGGGGACGTGAAGCGAACTCACGGTCCATCTTCGCGGTCTCGTTGATCGTGTTTGTCTCGCTCTTCTTCCTGAATCATGCGCTAAGGAGTCTCTATCCACTGATCCTTGACCCACACAATTTCCTCGAACACTAGTGTCCTGTAACTAACGGATGGTTAACTATCATTATTCAAGCAAAGATGCGTCATCAGGAGAATTAGGGAATGAATCTCGGGCAGTAAACTGTATAAACGCACCGTCTCGCTCAACTTCCCTAGAGACGGCGGTGCTTGTTAATATAAGGTAAATCTGTTACAGCACACTAGCGCTGCCGATGTTTCGTGGCAGGTACAGAGCTGTTTCAGATGCATATTGCTACAATAGACATCTGCTGCTGAACCTTCACAAGCAGTAAATAGCAGCTCGAACATACTTCACATCAAGATCAACAAGGTTGCTGGGTATTTTGGTGAAGTATGAGTTTGGAGCTGTTGTGTTTGCCGTGATCCTGATTGTTGGCTTGGCCAACTTTTCGCTCTCTCCTCCCTTGGCACAGAGTCAGATAGTCGTGGCACAGACCCAGACCATGACCCCGATCTATTGTGTGTACCAGCAAGTGTTTCTCGTCGTTAAGGTTCAGGTCAATCCTGAGAAGACAGAGGCAAGTAGCTCGCTGGACGTTGTGATCAAGGTTGAGTATCTTGACGGTTCTCCAGTAACGCTTAGCCCTGAAGTGGGGACCTTTCTGCTTCTTGGGCCACAAGGTTACTCGTACTTGTACCAAAGTGTGTCCTTGACCCCGACAGGTACGCCTGGCGAATACCGCACGTCGGTTACTCTGCCTTCTGACATCCCCAATGGGACGTACAAGCTCTACTGTGTGCACTGCAGACTTTTCGATGGCGCAGGCAACTCTGCACCTAATTCAGATATCGGTTCAGATGAGACTGTCATAGCGACTGACAGCTCAATAGTTGTGATCGGGCCCGCGACCGCGACCACAGCCACCACCGCACTACCCGGGGGATCATCCACGTCGCTTCTCGTGGGACTTGGAATACTGGTCTTGAT
>JBAVVE010000024.1:0-9045 GCA_049697135.1 Bathyarchaeia archaeon
GGACCGTGTCTCCATCCTCAATGAGAGCAGCGCCGAAGGAACCGATTCTGTGGTTGGCTTCAACATCCTCATCAGCCATGAGTTGCGCTTCAGCCACCAAAGCTGCCCGAACATCTTGTCCCTGTCCAGTTGCCTCTCTGGCTTTTCTGAACATTCGATCAAGCGCCCAGAAGAGGTTTTGAGCGGTAGGCCGCGTGGCCCGTATCATCTCTGCAGCTTTCTCAAGGTCGAGCAGGAGTCGTCTACTGTCGCTGTATTTGCTTCGTTTCGCTGCCAGCGCCAGCCCCATAGCTGCTGTGACCCCGATGGCCGGTGCGCCCCTTACGGTCATGTCACGTATCGCTCGGGCTACCTGCTTGTGATCTCTGCAGACGACAAATGTGAGGCGGTCAGGAAGTTTCCGTTGGTCTACGAGACGGACGCCGCGGCGGGTCCATTCGACTGTCCTGAGAGATGCGATGTCAACCAAATGTGACGCCGTCGTAGAGCATGACGCGATCAGATTAAAAGTGCAGCGTCAGTGTACATGAGCTTCAATTGATTGGGCATGACTGAGCAGCCACCAAGTGAACCAGAAGGCGAGAAGCAGTTCCAAGTCTACGAGACTTTCCTTCGAGCTGGCCAAGTTGTCCTTCCGAAACCGGCGGAACTTATGGAGCTGCGAGAACGTGGCTTCGGCGAACTGAGAGGAAAGCGACTAGTGCTTACACCATACGAGGGCTTCTACCTCCTCGAGAAAGGAAGAATAACAGTAGAAGGGGTGACCAAGAAGAAGATCACTTTCGAGGAACTCGTGAAATCAATCTCTGGGAAGAAACCTGAGGTCTGGGTCAAGTACCTTGTATACCGTGACCTTCGAGATCGCGGATACATTGTTAGAGAATGCCCAGTCTTCGATTTCGAGATTCATGGAAAGGGACCGATGAGAAGATATGTCTACATTGTGTATGAGGGTGGCGAGGCTGACCTGGGGACACTCCGCAAACTGCTCAAACGCTCGACCCGAGACAAGAAAGACCTCATAATAGCAGTAGTTGATCGGAGAACTGATATCGTCTACTACTCACTTGAGTTCCTCAAGGCGTAGATCACTGCAGAGTCTCATGCAGGCTGCTTTGCTCCGCAGTCAGGACAGACCGATGTCTCCTTCGCCAAACCTGCCCCGCATTGAATACAATACTTCTCGGGGCGAGGAGGCGGAGGAGGCAGATACGGCCGAGGCGTTTCTGCAACTCCAGGTGGTGCGTGACGTATCATTCCAGCTAGGAATCCTCCGGCTGTGCCTCCAATCACCTGCATAGCCACAGTCAGCACAAAGGCAACGATGAGGACATCCTGAGCGGTCTCTGGAACCGGAGGCAGCTTGTACAGACCCGAAGACACCAACGTCACGAAGATCGAAAGCTGGACCGGCAGGCTGAATACCCCGACAAGGAATCCGGCGATTGACGTTTTTCTACGCGGAGCATGTAGAAGCCATGCAGCAGCCAGCCCTCCGACTAAGGCTCCAACGGCACTGCCACCTGGCAATTCGACAATGTCGAGGATGACCCCGACGATTCCGGCAACGAGCAAACCAGCAACTACAGATGTTCCCATACCGATTCTTCTTGCCGACATGCTCTGCACAACCAGACAGGAATCTACGGGACTCGTGGGTCCACCTAATAAGCCGTGACGTGATCAGGTTGGAAGAAGATACTTAGCACACATCGATGGAGATAGCCGACCGTAACAGCATGGAGGCAGGTCGAGTGCCAGAGAAAGAGTTCACTCTGCCAAGAGGAATCAGAGACATTGAACCAGAAGAGATGGCGAAACGAAACTGGACATACGAGAGGATAAGGGAGGTTTTCAGGAGATACTCGTTTCAGCAGATGGAACCTGCCACACTTGAAGAACTGAGAACTCTGGAAGCCAAGAGCGGACCTGCCATTAAGGATGAGATCTACTGGTTTAACGACAAGGCGGGCCGCAGCATAGGCCTCAGATTCGACCTAACAGTCGGCATGACCCGAATGGTAGCCGGTCGTTCTGATCTCCCTGAGCCCACCAAACTCGCTTCGATCGGCGGCAACTGGCGATATGATGAACCACAATTTGGAAGATACAGATACTTCACTCAGTGGGATGCCGAGATCTACGGATCCGACAGTCCAACCGCCGACGCAGAAGTCATCGCACTCAGCACGGACATCCTCGATAATGTCGGCTTGAATGAGTTTGAAGTCCGCATATCAAACCGCAAAATCATCCAAGGCCTCGTTGAAAGCTTGGGACTCAAAACTCAAGAGAAGATGGAGGCGGTTTTCCGCACCGTCGACAAGTCACGGAGGATTCCGAAGGAATCCGTTGCAGAGGAACTAAGGGCAACGGGTTTGGACCGCGGACTCATTGATTCGCTCTTGGAGTTCACGTCGATCCAAGGCAAGCCCTCTGATGTTCTTGCGAAAGTCTCCGAAGTGCAAACCAGAGGCAAAGAAGCAGAGCTTGGCTACAAACAGTTGGCCGAACTCGCCGACGCCATCGAAGGCCTTGGCAAAGTGAACCGTTGCCTCTTTGACATGAGCATCGTCAGAGGAATCGGATACTATGATGGAATCGTGTTCGAAGCCTTCGACAAAGGAGGCGAAGATGTAGGATCAATCTTGGGAGGAGGACGATATGATAAGCTCTGCACGATTTACGGGAAGAGAGACATACCTGCCACCGGAGTGGCCGGAGGAATCGAGAGGCTACTGATCTCTCTCGAACGCGCCGGCGTCCTTCCGAAGCTGACTCAAGCTGGCAGGGTATTTGTTGCCGCAGTGAACGACGAGGTTCGCCAGCAAGCACTGGCAATAGCTGGCAAGTTGCGTGGTCTTAGAATCCCAACAGACATTGATGTCAAGCGCAGGTCTCTCGGGAAGCAACTGGAGTATGCGGACTCGCTCGGTATTCCGTACGCTTTGATTGTGGGTCGACAGGAACTCGAATCGGGGCAGTTCAAACTGAGAGATATGACCAAACGCACTGAGGAGCGTCTTACTCTGGATGAGATTGTCAGGCGCACAAGCAGGTAGAAAGATGGCGGGCCTGCGGGGATGCGAACCAGCACTATCGCGGGTTCGCCCTGTGATCGACATGTCACCAGCGTGGGCGAGGTTGAGGGTTCAGATCATCGTCAGCAGACACTCACAACGGTCTCACGTGAGTGCTTTCTTGACTGCTTCCTAGCCTAGCGTCCATGACCCCGGAACTCATTGGATACTCCTGATTCAACTCCAGAACCATGCCAGTTCACGAACGACCCCTTGCACACCACCGACTCCATTTTCGTGGAGGTGGCCTGAGTTCCGTGGAAATGCTTATGTGTACTACTTCGCCAAAGTACTACGTGATCGGCGTATGACCGAGGTAGTCGTGACGAGGAAGGGACAGACTACAATACCTGCTGAACTCAGAGCCAAATATCACATCGAGGAGGGGAGTCGTCTTGAGGTTGTTGATGCGGGCCATGGAATCCTCTTCAGACCGAGAAAGTCCTTCCTTGATCTTGCTGGTTCTGGAGCTGGGAAGGGAACGGTTGCGGAAATGAAGCACCTCCTGGATAAATTGAGGGAAGAAGATGCCTAAAGCGGTGTATGACACACGTTTCTTCGTGGAACACTTCTACAACGCGGATGCTGGTGTGAAGAGAAGGATAGCGGAGGAGATCAAGAAGACCAAGAACCGATACATCTCATCCATAGTAATTCATGAGGTCTACGTACTGTCGCTCAAGAAGGAAGGGAGGGAAACTGCAAAGTTGCGACGTGACTTCATAGAGAAGGCGTTCAGGGTTGTTGATGTTGACTCTGAATTGGCTTCTTCATCAGCGGAACTGAGACACAAATACGGGATTTCTTTGGCTGATTCACTGATAGCTAGCACAAGCAAACTCATAGGTGCTCCGTGCGTCACCGACGATCCACACCTTACAGCGGTCAAGGACATCAAGACAAGATGGCTGTAACCATCCAGACTGTCTTTTCTGTTCAGATACTGCTCTGTTGTCCGTCGTCTGCCTAGGACAAGGGACTGACGAGCACACGGATAGGATTCAGGGCGGGCCCGCGGGGACCTGAAGCGTTTTTGCAGCCAGATGTGGTTTCAGAATCACTATATAGGTCTCAGAGGTCCCGGATGAGAATCGATAGCTTCGATCATCTTGGTCTCAGAGCCAATCATGTCAGCCAAAAAAGTCGCGATCTTCCTGATTTTGACTAATTCATCAGTGGACCGCTCGATCTATTGAGGGCTCTAGTCCTAGACTCTCGGTACTATCTCCCTTCCCAGGTATTCCTTTAGCTCCTGGGCAAATTTGCTCAAATCGACGGAATCTGGTCTCTGCACGAAGACGGGATCTGATCGGGATTCCGCGACTAGTTGTTCAAGATGCTTCTCAAGGTTCTGAGTCGTCCTAGTGTACTCCCTCTTGTATGCTCTAATCCTGAGAGCCGATGCAAGCTTCGACCTGACTATCTCAGGGGGCGCTGTGTTCTCAAGTTCCTTGCCGACAGCTATCTTGTACAGGTCCACTAGATCGCGCGAACGAGCTGGTTGTATTTGCCTTGTCAATAGCGCACGTACTTTTTCACAGGCGATTTCCTGTAGCGCGTAGCACAGTACTTCAGTCGCGTCGAAATAGTCAGTCGCAATATCACCGAAGGTTACTGACATATCACGCTTGATGCTGTCTTCGATTGGTACGTGATCTAATCTCAAGAGCACGGGCTTGAATCCAAGTTTCTCATCGAACGTGACAGTGATCTTGAGTCTCACAGTGACCGAATCTCTTGGTGGACTAAGCAAGAAGTAGCTGAAGACACCGCCGCTATGGCTTCCTGCGATACCCGTTCTCAGCTTGTCCTGCCTATCCCACTCTAAGGCGAGAGTATGCATCATTGTTCTTAGCACTTGATTGCGGAAATCACGTCGATGAATTCTTGATCCAAACCGTGTCAGGTCGATGTCTTCACTGAATCGATAATAACCAAAGTAGGCCTTTACGAGACATGTCCCGCCTTTGAAAGCAAGGTACTTAGAGTTATTCAGCGATCGCAATTCTCTGAGGATGTAAGTAATCCAAACGTCTTTTTCGAGTAGGTCGACTGGTAGGTTCTGTGTTTTCGCGTTGGCGTTGAGAGACTCCGCGAACCTTCTAACTTGAGTGGGTGAGTACTTCACTTTTCTTCAGCTCCAAGAGCAATCGGTCCAGAAGAACACGGTAAAGATGAGGGTAGTCAGAGAGGGACTGTCTAGCCTGTTCCACCAACCGCTTTCGTTCTCTTGCAGAGATCGCAGCAATCACACTTCTTGCGTACTCGTCTGATCTTCCGCGTCTGGCGCCGAAGTAGGCAAAGTCCAACAGTGTCCTGACAGGTTCGCTGTATCTGATGATCCCATCGTCTCGCAACATGGCCTCGAATGATGGAATAGAGAGAACCTTGAATTCGACAGCATAGCCCGCGAAGGATGTCTTTGCGTGTTGCACTCTTATTCTGGTGATGATGGTCATCGTGGTCAAAGATTGCTGCCCCCAGACACCAGCAAGCTTAAGGGCTGTAGCTAACCCGAAATACCAGCCTTTGCCAAGCCTCATGTTGCATGCACGCGCTATGATGCGAAAAGGATCCTCCTGAATGGTGCGCAAATCACGCTCATTCCGGTTGCGAACATAATAGACTCCTCTGAACACAACAGGCTCGAGTGCTCCATTACGTGCGAGTGTAACTAGAGCTGCTCTGGGATCCATTTGAAAAGCCGTAGCGGTTTTCTTGATGTCATCACTGGATACTACTCGCTCAAAACGAGACAGCAGCACATTGTACACTTTGGCGCTCTTACTGGACGGAAATGCCATGCAATGATGCCCCCGTATCGGGCTGCTTAATCAACGCAATTGTTGAAATAACAACATGATATAAAGATTGTTATGCAACACCTCCTCTTGTCATTGAGGAAGTAACGCGCTTCCTTCCGGATTGGCGCGTAGGTGAGGAAATTCTGACGTCAATGTATGCAGAAGGCCCGCAAAACATCCGCGGACAGGCGAGAAGAGATCGGGGGCCCGATGGAGCCCGCAGCAATTTTGGTGCTGGAAATGGTTTCAAAATTCGCCGGGGTTCGAATCACTGATGGTTCGAACCTTCATATTTCTGGCCTGTAATGCTGCTACCTGTGGAACTGGTTCCTGGCGAGTGATTGCCAGGTCCAAGTTTGAACGCCCGCACCAAAGAAGCTGTGTGTTGTGAGCGTGAGTCGTTTGGTGCGCACACACAAGCTCTCTACGAAGGTTCGATTGCAATGAGCCTCGATAATAAGAACCAATCTTCGATGATCTCTTTGGCTGCTTTGCCGTAGTATTTCTCATAGAGGGTAACTTCGGCCTCCCATGCTTCCTCGGTACCGTTTTCGAGCAAGTGTGCTCTTCCTGTGAAGTTCTTCCCACCTATCTCAAACGAGATCCGATCGCCATACTGAATGTTCTTCATCCAGTCAGTCTCTGAGCCCTCATGGCTCAAGTACACCTTGCCATTTCTGACGGCAAACCATAGCTCCACCGTGTGCGGATTTCGAGTCTTTCGTCCTATGGTCGTAACGTGAATGAGTCTCTGAGACGCAACTTTCTGCAATTCCTCACCCACGATTCGTCTCACTCTCACCTGTTGCCCGGGGTTCCAGGGAGGAGAAAGGGACTCGGATAAAGTTCTTGGCGGGCCCGCGGGGATTTGAACCCCGGACTTGTGCGTGCGTTTCAGGCGCACTCTACAGCTGATTCCGTGGTTCACTTAGGAGGCTCGACTAGCCCACGGGGCCTATCTGCCGCGCTGTCCGTACTTCGCCTCGTAGGCGTCAACCTGCGAGACTGCGCCACGGGCCCAGCCAGCAAGACTAACGACCATGCCGCCATATAGTTTTGCACTGTCTACAAATCGATCGCGCTCGTGACACTCTCTTGGACTATGACAAGCTTTTAGCGGAACTCGAGTCCTAGCCAATACGAGCGGGGGTTCCCGAGACCCAAGACCACACAGCAAGGGCGGGATTCAGGTCAAAGGGGCAGGACGACCGACTCAGAGTCGTGCCACACTTAAGATCCGCCTCAGGACAAGAAATCCTGTGGCGTAGGCCTTCGTGGGTTCGAATCCCACCCCCCGCACTTTTGAACGAATCCACGATTGCCTCTCTCTTCCCTCTTGTTCGATGAGGAAATGCGAAGACCTCAAGACCTTGTTGATCGTGACCTTTCGATCGCTTTCCTAATATCCGCGCGGGTGATGATCCCCACGACAGTTTCTGCGTTCTTAGGCTCAACGACTGGAAGTCTTCCGATGCTTCTCGCGATCATTTTTGTCAGTGCTGAGAATAGGTCCTCGTCCGGACATGCGACCGCGAGTTTGTTGGACATGGCGCTGCTGAGTGCAGTACTGTTTTCTTGGTCAGTGAATCCGTTTTGGCCTAGGCCCCAACCCTAGAGCAGCTGATCTATGAACTGCCATCCGTAGTAGCCTGCGTACGCATAGACGAGGCTCAGTATGGTTTTTCCAGTGATCCCTGCGATCAGTGCTTTCACCCTCGGATAACGGACCAGTCCAAGAGGTATCCAGACAATGTCATCTGGAGTCAGTGGTGTCGCAGCCAGAGCAACGACCAGCCAGAGGCCATATTTCCCGTATCTGACGCGCCACTTCTCAAATCGTGCCTGAGTTTCAGAGGAGAACAGATGCCTGCCACCGAGGCCAATGTAGTAGTGCAAGTATTGTCCCAGCCCAGCGCCGAGCCCAGAGATGATGCCAACAGGTAATGGGTGAAGCTGTGTTGCCATCAGAGGGATCAAGATGTAGGATGGAAAGAAAGGGATACTCGCGCCTAGGAAGCCGGCCAGGAAAGCGCCAATGTATCCCATTCTCCCGAGCCAGTCTAATGCTGAGTCTATCCAAGACAAGTACTCGACCATCCTGATACTGAACGCTTGTCCCGCACTGTGACATCTGCCCCTGCAGCGTCGCCTGCGTATGGGTTCGAATACTTGAATGCTTCCAAGAGCGGACGGATGAGGACCCCCACAATGGAAGCGGTTCCTTTATTCAAGATGAGAAGCTACAGATGGGCACTGGCCTCACCTTGAAAGCTGCTCTCGTTGATTCCCAAGGACGACTCCAGCTTGCCAATGTCGACTTACCTAGGATTGGCCGGGAAGATCTCCTCGTCAAGATGAGGGTGTGCGGGATTTGCGGAACAGATTTGGAGAAACTGCAGGGTGTGCGGGTGACTCCACCTGTCCTTGGCCATGAGGCCGTTGGAGACGTTGAGGAAGTCGGTGCTGGCACAGAGGGTTATTCGAGAGGCGATCGGGTCGCTGTGCATCATCACGTGCCGTGCCACGTTTGTTACTATTGCTTACATGGCGATCATACCATGTGTCACGAGTTTCCCAAGAGCAATCTCGACCCATGCGGATTCGCAGAGTACTTCCGAGTTCCTGAAACTAATGTCAGTAAAGGCGCCGTCTTCCGACTACCGCACGCGACAAGTTACGAGGAAGCTGCCCTCGCGGAACCGACGGGTTGCTGCATCAGAGGGCTGGATAAACTCGGAATGCAGCAGGAAGACAGCGTTCTCATAATAGGTGCGGGTCCTGCAGGACTCACGTACATACAACTTCTTCGAGCGCTCGGAAATCACCTGATCCTCGCCACCGACATGATCGAATCCAGGTTGAGGTGGGCGAAGAAGTTTGGAGCTGACGAAGCATTGAACGCAACCGACACAAGCACGTCTAAGCGAGTTCTCGACGCGACCCAAGGCCGAGGTGTCGACAATGTGATAGTCGCCTCAGGAAGCGTGAAGGCGATCCAGTCCTCGTTTTCGTTAGTAAGAAAGGGCGGCAGAATCCTCCTTTTCGGGATCCCTCCGGAACGAAGCATGTTCACCTGGGATGCTAGTAGCATCTTCATACGAGAGACCAAGCTGATTCCCAGCTACTCCACCACGGAGAATGAGATAGAGAGAGCATTGCAG
>JBAVVE010000025.1:0-14364 GCA_049697135.1 Bathyarchaeia archaeon
GTCGTTTGCTGTTGCGCCTGTGATGCTTTCGAATAGAGCGATGTAGCGCATCTCATCGCTCCCAAGCCGGATCTTCGACGCTGACATCGTTACTTTTCAGCCAGCTTTAGAATTTCAGAGTCCCCAGGTTCTTTTACAGTGATAGCTGCGACCAAAAATCGTCTCTCGCATGCAGTACCAAGATCTACGCTTGTGCCAGAGTAGACGTAGACAGGAACCTCTGAGAGTTTCGCATTGTAGAGTATGTTCGATTTGTGTGGTTCCGGGCAATTCGATGCGATGATGATCAGGCGAGCTTTTGCTGTCTTTACGGCGTCTGTTGCTTCCTTGCAGCCCAATTCTACTTTGCCGGTTTTCACAACCATGCTGATCTGCTTGTTCACGTCCACTACTTCTCCCTCCTCTCCGACATCGCCATGAACACTTCAATCAGACCTGTGCCCATAGGTACTTGCTGCCCAACAATAACGTTCTCCGCGACCCCGCGTAGGTGATCCTTCGTCCCACGAACTGCGGCGTCAACAATCGTAGGAATCGTGATCTCGAAGGCTGCCTTCGCCAGAGTACTGGCTTTCTCACCACTGACGCCGTGTCTGCCGACTTGAAGGACTTCTCCTGATGCTGTCATCGCGTCCGCAACAAGCATCACGTGCCTGATGTCGACATCGAGACCTTGCTCTTCGAGGACACCTTTCGCCTCCTTGATTATCACGTTACGCGCAGCCTCTATTCCAAGCACAGCTGCTACCTCGTGCATGTTGTTGGATATGGTTCTTGTTGGATCCACCCCTAGCGTGGGCAGGGCCAGCTCTAGGTTTGACCCTTCCGTTCTGATGATCCACTCATTGTTCTCTTCCATCACTAGCGCGCGTCTCACTGCAGGGATACCTTTCACATGCATTACGGGGATGCGGGATTCGAGGCGTCGGAATTGCGGGATGTCCATTTCATGGGTCGTGATTTCAATCTCGTCCTTCTCGATCTCTACGTCTGCATGATGAACCTGAATTGCTGCTTTGATGTCTCGCATTGTAACGGACTTCTCTCGCATGGCTTTTGTGTCGAGTTTGACAGTGATCTTCATTCTGGTGATGTCTGACTCGATACGGGAGGAGATGTCTCCAAGTGTTGTATGTGTAAGCAGAGTCGCAACCTCCTCGGCCTTCTCTTTGCCAGTTCTATGCTTCTCGTCCAGGAATACCGTCATCGTCGGTGTTGATGGAACCTTTCTTGCGTCCACGATCTCTATCAGCCTTGGGAGGCCAAGTGTGACGTTTTGTTCTCTTACTCCAGCGAAGTGGAAAGTTCTCAGCGTCATCTGCGTGCCCGGCTCGCCGATTGACTGAGCTGAGACAATTCCGGCGGCTTCTCCTGGCTCAATCAGCGATCTGCCGTAGTTCTCCACAGCCTGTCGAACAGTCTCATCGACACCGCGCCGTGACAACTTCGCCTTCAGCAGGTTTCGCTTCAATTCATCTGCTAGGAGAGGTGAAAGCCGATCCAAGACTTCGTGTACCTTCTTATCGATGTACTTGCTGCTTGCTTTGGCGCCCTTCTCTGTCGCGAGTCTGACACGTTCGATCAGGCGTTCTGAGTTGACCGCCTTACCGTGGTCACTCTTCGCTGTGTCGACACCGTCTTCACCGTATCTGAACTGGATGATGTCTCCGCGAGAGTCTCGCACAGTGGAGTCATATTCGACCCTGAGATGCTCAAGTGCATTGATCAGCCGTCTCTGCATGTATCCACTCTGCTGCGTTCGAACCGCCGTGTCAACAAGCCCTTCGCGTCCTCCCATCGCGTGGAAGAAGAACTCGATCGGGGTGAGGCCATCTCGATATGAGGAGTAAACGAAACCTCTTGCTTCAGGTCCTGCATCTCCAGGCCTAAAGAAGGACAGCACGCGGTCTCTGTACCCCCTGCGAATTCTTTGGCCGCGAATAGATTGCTGGCCGACGCATGCTATCATCTGGGCGATATTCAGTGAGGAGCCGCGGGCTCCTGTTCTCGTCATGATCACGCCACTGTTCTTTTCGTCCAAGTATTCGTCTGCGTACTCGCCTGCAATGTCTCGCGCCTTGGACAGTTCGTCCATTATCCGGATCTCGAGAGATTCTGCCAGAGATTGGCCCGGAAGCCGCTCAAGGGTTCTCTGGTTGTAACTCTGAATGAGCGCGTAGACGCGGTCCTCAGCTTTCCGGATGACCTTGTCTATTTTGTCTTTTACGCCGGGAGACACATCAAGCTCCTTGATTGAATACGAGAATCCCTTCATCAGCACGAAACGATCGAGAAGCTTGGCGATGTGATTTAGGAATTGTCGTCCGGTTTCAGATCCTTGATCTTTCACGATTCGATGGAAGAGGGTCTCGGAGCGTTCGGCGCCAATGGAGTTTTTGTCGATGACGCCCTCTTCGAGTTTTCCATTGCGTATTATCACGTGTTCCTTGTCATCTTTTGACTTCATGCTGGATTTTGCGGTGAAGCTGAAACCGTGCGGTAGGAAGAGGCTGAAGATCTGCTTGCCAGTCCACAGCTCGACGGGACGTTTCGTTGCGGGTTCGGGAAGTTCACCGGTGTAGCCGGCGGCCACTATGAGTCTACATACTTCGTCTTTTGTGAGGACTGTCGACTTGCGGGTGAGAAGATACGCGGCAGTGAGAAGATCGGTTTTCGCGCCGATGATTGGTCCCCCATAGCGTGGGGACAGTATCTGATCTTGAACCTGCATCAGTAGTCTAGCTTCTGTTCGTGCCTCCTCGCCCTGTGGGACGTGCAGGTTCATTTCGTCGCCATCGAAGTCGGCGTTGTATGGTGGGCACACACACGGGTTGAGTCTGAATGTCTTGTAAGGTAGGACTCTGACAGTGTGAGCCATAATTGACATTCTGTGAAGCGATGGTTGCCTGTTGAAAAGAACGATGTCGCCGTCTCTGATGTGGCGTTCAACAACGAAGCCTGATTCGACCGCATCTGCAAGGCTGTCTCGCTCTGTCACGAACTCGAGTCTAACTCGTCTCTGGTCAGGGCGAACGATGTAGAGGGCGCCAGGGTACTGGTCTGGTCCGTTCCGGATGAGCCTTCGCATCTCTTCGATGTTCCATTGTGTCACGCGTTCCGGGATCGTCAATCGTGCCGCGATGTCGACTGGCACCCCAACTTCGCTGATGTCAAGGTTGGGGTCAGGAGAGATCACGGTTCTCGCTGAGAAGTCAACACGCTTTCCAGACAGATTGCCGCGGAACCGGCCTTCTTTGCCTTTGAGGCGTTGACTGATAGTTCTCAGCGCTCTTCCGGACCTATGCCGAGCAGGCGGCAAGCCGGAGACCTCGTTATCGAAGTACGTCGTGACGTGATACTGGAGAAGGTCATGCAATTCTTGGATGATGTTAACCGGAACGCCGGATTCGAGCGCTTCCTGGAGCTTTTGATTGATCCGTATTATGTCGACGAGCTTGTGAGTCAGATCGTCTTCTGATCTGACACCAGACTCGAGCGTGATGGAAGGTCGCACTGTCACAGGTGGCACAGGAAGGACTTGGAGGACCATCCATTCGGGTCTTGCAGCAGCTGGATCCATTCCGAGAATGCGAAGATCATCGTCAGGAATACGCTCAAGCATCTCCCTGATTGCGCTGGGCGTAAGACGAGCGCCGGTCTCATCTATGAATGTGGTCGGTTTCTGATGTTCAATAGTGTGTTGACGCGTCCCACAGTGTGGGCATTCTTGTACCTTCTTTGCTTCCTTCATTATTCCGTCGAAGAACGTCGTAGGCACTTCGTTGAGACGCTTCTTCTCTTCCGCTATCTTCGCATTGTAGCTCTCGATCTTCTCATTTGACATGAGGATCCTGCCGCAGTTGCGGCAAGTTACGGAGAGCATCTTGTGTATGAGCTTGGCGAATGCAACGTGAACCGCAGGCTCGGCAAGTTCTATGTGGCCGGAGTGTCCTGGGCAGCTTATTGCAGTGTTTCCACATGTCTTGCACTTCTGCCTAGGCTCGAGTGTTCCTAATCTTCCGTCCATAAGGCCGGAGACGATAGGGACTCCGTCTTCGTCGTACGTATCTGCCGCCTGGACTTCAACGGCTGACAGTCGTCGTATCTCATTCGGGGACAGCAATGTGAATTTGATGCTCTCGATCACTTTGGTTGCTTCTTCAATCATCGCCATCTCATGCACGCTCCGAGATGTTGAGTCGAGGAGCTACCCCGAGCGCCATCAACTCCTGGATAAGAAGTTTGAAGGCATAGGACAGCGCGACAGGTGAGATCACGGCTCGTTCGCCGCAGATTCTGCACACGGACTTGTTCTGTTTGATATCGTGATAGGCGAGCAGACCACATACCTCGCAGACATTCACGGTGTACTTGTCGGATTCCTCAAGAAGACGATCCCTTAGTAGCGCAGATGCTCCGTGTCCGATTAGGCAGTCACGCTCCATCTCACCAAATCTCAGGCCTCCGCCACGAGCTCTTCCTTCAGTTGGCTGTCTAGTCAACATCTGCACTTGGCCGCGGGCTCTAGCGTGCATCTTGTCAGCAACCATGTGGTGCAGCTTCTGATAGTAGACAACGCCGACGAAGACGTCTGCCATGAATCGTTTTCCATCGATCCCGTTGTAGAAAACTTCACTTCCACTGTGGGCAAAGCCAAGCTTGAGCAACGCATCTCGAAGCTGTTCTGGACGTTCATTGCTGAACGGTGTCCCGTCAACTGGCTCTCCTCTGAGTGCCCCAACCTTTCCAGCCAATGACTCAACGAACTGCCCGATTGTCATTCGTGATGGGAACGCATGAGGGTTGATGATAACGTCGGGAACTACGCCATCCTGGGTGAAGGGCATGTCCTGTTGAGGCACAAGGAGACCGATGACTCCTTTCTGCCCGTGCCTTGACGCGAACTTGTCGCCAAGCTCAGGAATGCGTGTGTCTCTGACCTTCACCTTGACGAGCTTGCTACCTTCGATGGATTCCGTGACGAAGATCGTGTCGACGACTCCAACTTCTGAGGGGCGCATTCCGACGGATGAATCACGTTTGGTTGGGCCCTTGACCTCGAATTCGCGGTACTCTTCGAGGAATCTTGGCGGGCTTGTTCTGCCAACGAGAACCGTGTTGCCAGCGACATCCGCTTCGGTTGAGATGATGCCGTCTTCCTCAAGAAGGCGATAGTATCTATCGCCTCTGTATCCTCTGGTTCCTGGTTCAGGGATCTCGAATTTGTCCCGTAGTCCTCCGAGGTATTGTCTGCATTCGCCTTCGTAGATGCGGAAGAACGTAGAGCGTGCAAGTCCTCGGTCGACCGATGACCGGTTAAAGACGATGGCGTCTTCCATGTTGTAGCCTTGGAACGAGAGAACGGCGAGCACACAATTCTGGCCTGCTGGCCTGTCGTCGAAGTTTATGATCTCCATAGGTTTGGTTCCGACGATCGGCATCTGCGGATAGTGCAGAAGATGCGCTCTCGAATCGACTCGGTTGAAGAAATTGGTGCATGAGATGCCCAGTGCTTGCTTCACCATCGCGGACTCGTACGCGTTCCTCGGTGACTGGTTATGCTCCGAATATGGAATGATTGAAGCACAAATGCCCAGCATCGTGTAGGAAGTAAGCTCCAGATGTGTAGTGTCCTTTGAGATCTTCGAAACGTCAAGAGCGACGAGCGCGCTCTCCTCTTCGTCTGAGTCTATGTATTCGATGATTCCCTTCTCAACGAGTTCCTCCCATCGCATCTCGCCTCTCTGGACCGCTTCGATCTGCTCACGGGTCAGCTTGGGGATTCCGCCTTCCACTATGATGAGAGGTCTTCGAACTCTACCCCCGTCGCAGTTGACATAAACGCACCCTCGCCCATTCTCTCCTTCGGGCGGGAAATAGGCTGCATTTACCTCGGAGCTGATCTCTCCGGCCCTGCGCATGCGTATCAGCTCTCCCACGAGCTCATTAGGCGCCCGTGCAATCCCGGCAACGAGCCCGTCAACGATCACTTTGGCGCCGGAACTCACAACCTTGCTGTCCGCTTCCTCAATCGAGATGATCCCCATTCGGCGTACTCTCATGGCGAACTCTTTCGAATCGACTCCAATGGACAACGTGGAGGATAAAGCCAAGTTCTTCACGAGGCCGCAGTTTGACCCTTCAGGGGTTTCGTTCGGGCAGAGTCTGCCCCAGTGAGTTGGGTGCAGATCTCTTGCTTCCAAGTTGGGTTGGCTTCTGCTCAACGGGGACTGAAGGCGCCTCAGGTGGCTCAGGGTCGAGGAATAGTTCGTGCGGTCTAGGAGCTGAGTCACTCCGACTCTTCCTCTAACCCAATTACCGGTAGCTATTGCGTGTTGAATTCGATCTGTGATTATGCCTGGCCTGATTGCGTTGGTAATCGAAAGTTCTTGATGTCTTCTGATTGTGATTCGTTCGAGCTGGTACTTGAGGTCACGAATGAGATTTCGGAATGAGATCCTGAAGAGGTCGCCAACCAGCGCTCCTGCCAGTTTGAGTCGTTTGTTCGCGTAGTGATCCTTGTCGTCCGGGCTTCTTCTGCCTAGCTTCAGCTCAATGATTCTCGTCGCGATCTCTGCGAGGAAAAAGGCCTTTTCTTTCCTCTCGGCAGGTGTCCGTCCGATGTGGGGTAGAAAGTTCCGGTCAAGAACAGTCTCAGCTTTCTTGGCTCTGTAGTCTTCAACCTGCCCGGGGGCAAGCCGGTTTCCAACGTAGAGGAGCGCATCCTTCACGGATAGGACGCCCTGCGACTTCTCGAATGAACCGTCCAGCTGGTTCTGAATCATCTCGTCCTCAGAGACGAGTTCGGCAATCTTCAGGTCTTCCTGAATGCCAAGTGCCTTAATCAACGCAAGAAAAGGTATCTCAGCCGGAACGCCGGGGACCGTCACGTAGATCGACCCGTCGGCTTTCAGAGTCACCTCTGTTCGTGCCCGGAAGCCTAGAGTCGTTGAGAAGATCTTCGCCTTGTAAACCGGATTAACACCTGTCTTCTCTACATCGACCAGGATCTTGTTTGCGGCGAGGTCTTCGAGCGCAACCACAACTCGCTCCGCACCATTAACAATGAAATATCCACCTGGATCGATCGGGTCCTCGCCAATGCTGATCATCTCATCAGGAGTCAGCCTTGAAAGCGGGCATATCTTCGACCTAAGCATAACAGGGAAATCGCCAATGTAGACAATCTCCGTCTGACCTTCACGCTCTCCAATTACTGGCGTCATCTCCAGATGCAGTGGCGCAGCATAGGTAAGGTTCCTCACCCGCGCTTCTGTCGGGTACACTGGTCTTTCGGAACCGTCGACCTCGGTCACTCTTGGCGTGCCAATCTCAATCTTCCCAAGTTTGATCTTCAGTGGATACTCTTCGATCTCGATGGGGATTGAGCCAACTTCGTCAATGATGGACTGCAGACCGATGTCGATGAATTCGTTGTAGGAGTCAATGTGCTGCCTGACGAGTCCCTTCTCTCTGAAGAACTCCTTGATTAGTCCCCACATCTGGGGTTCAACGTGGCTGGTCAGGTTTGCTTCCTCCGGCCGAGCTCTCGATAACGTACCGATAAACCACAACTACACCCGCAGTAGGACTGTGACGGGTGACCTTCACGACGTCCCAAGGTTTTGCGCCTATCTGCTTCGCCGCAGGGTCATCAGCCCTGAGGTAGGGCAGCTGGTGTGCTTTGATATGCAAGCGTTCGAGCAGTTCCTCCGCCTCGCGCCTTGGCACAATCTCATGTTTCGGTACTAATTGATGATGAAAAACGTCTATCGGCTTCTTCTTCTCCTCTTCCTTCAAGTGATCGTCTCTCTCCGATATCCAAACGCTCTTTAGGCCCCGAGAAATAGGAACCTTAGCGAAACTCCCCCTTAGCACAAGATGGGGCGCTAATAAGGCTTATGCGGCTTGATTGTTGATCTTCAATGCAACATCGCGCCTGAGGTGCAGAGACTGCCCCGCGATTCCCACGAACAGCTTCTTCGACCCAACCTGTACCGCTAGCCCGAACTATGATAGCCGGTCTGATTACGTTGCTTCAGGTTCTTCGGGCATCTTGATGCCTAAGTGAGCATGGACTGCCATCTTCAAGACCTTCAGCCCGAGGAGGGCACACTCAATCCGTGTTGGTCCGGGATCTGATCGAAGAAGCCTAATGATGTCTTTCTTTCCAAGCTTCTTGATCTCGGAGACTTCTTTCCCCTTGACAAGTTCCGTGAGCATAGAAGTGGACGCGATGCTCACCGCACATCCTTGTCCTCGGAATCTCAGATCATCGATCCTGTCTCCGCTGAGCTTCAACTGCATCTCGATTACGTCGCCGCACAGAACGTTGGCTTCTCTGGCTCGAGCATTCGCGTCGGGCAGATCCCCGTAGTTTCTAGGGTGCCTGAAGTGATCAAGGATCGCTTCCTTGTAGATGTCTGTACTCATACCCTGAACATCTTCCTAGCGGTCTCAAGAGCCCTGATCAGGATGTCGACTTCCCGTCTTGTGTTGTAGATATAGAAGCTGGCTCGAGAGGTGGCCGCCACCTTGAGTCGTTCCATCAATGGTTGTGCGCATTGGTGTCCAGATCTTATCGCTATACCTTGAGTGTCAAGGATCGTTGCAAGGTCGTGAGCGTGAATGTCCCCAAGATTGAACGCGATTGCCGCCCCACGTTTCTCAACATCTCGAGTGCCGTACACAACTAGGCCTTTCACATCTTCCATCTTCCCTAGGGCGTGTTTTGTGAGACCTTTCTCGTGTTGTCTTACGTTTCGCATTCCCAGGTTCGATAAGTAATCGACCGCGGCTCCGAGACCAATGACACCCTCAATGTTTGGAGTCCCCGCCTCAAACTTCCATGGTGGATCGTTCCAGCTGGCATCTCGTAGATGGACTTCTTTGATCATTTCTCCGCCGCCCATGAAGGGCTCCATGTGCTCTAGGAGGTCATATCTCCCGTAGAGCATCCCTATCCCAGTAGGCGCTAGCATCTTGTGGCCCGAGACAGCCATGAAATCACACTCCAAGTCTGCAACATCGACTGGCATGTGAGGAACCGATTGCGCAGCGTCCACTACTACAGTAGCGCCGGCGCTGTGAGCCTCCTGCGCCATCTGCTTCACCGGATTGATCGTGCCCAATGCATTGGAGACATGAGCTAGGCTGAGGACTTTTGGCCTCTTCTTGATCAGTTCTCGAAAGCTCTCCAAGTCCAGCAATCCGTCGTCGTTGATCCTGACGAAGTCGAGTTTGACGCCTTTCTCCTTTGCGAGCATCTGCCACGGAACAATGTTGCTGTGATGTTCCATCTCCGTCAGGAGGATTCGATCCCCAGGCCTGAGGTTGGCTCTCGCCCAACTGAATGCGACGAGGTTAAGAGCCTCTGTTGTGTTTCGCACGAAGACTATCTCTCTGGCAGTCTTCACACCGATGAAGTGCGCGAATTTCGCCCTCGATTGCTCAAAGGCAATCGTTGCCTCTTCGCTCAGACGATGGACACTTCTGTGAACGTTTGCGTTGTACTCGCTGTAGTACCGTTCGATTGCCTTGATGACAGATTCTGGTTTTTGAGAGGTCGCAGCACTGTCCAAGTAGACGAGCGGTTTGCCGTCTATCTTTCTCTTCAGAATTGGGAAATCTGCTCGAATCCTGCTTACGTTCAGCGCCATCTCCTTCTCCTCAGAGATAAACCGGGTGTACGGTCGCTTTGAGCATAACGTACGTCATAGTTCTATATGTGCACACCCCTTGACGGATCGTGGGCAGCAATTCTCTCTGTATCCCGCAACTGCAATCGAGATACACTATGATGCAGCAACTGCTATGTCAGTTCCGGATGACTTACGGTATGGTCCTCGGGTTCGTCTGCGAGACTTCTTACGCCGAGCAATCTTGCGATACAAGGCATCTTGGGTTTGAGCCATTCCATGTTTCACTGCTCTCTTCTTCTCTCCGGGACATAGTCAACGCCAGCCCACCCGTGTGACTTTGGGGTACCCCTCGAATTCCATTTCACAGTTCGATTTCTGGCTAGTTCGGTCAGGCTTCGCACACCCGGCAGCCGCCGAGGTTCAGCCCGGGTTCCAGGCGTCTGTGAAGGCTGCACATGAGTCTGTTCTTCCTGACATGTATTGAGACTTCATTCATTTTGCCCATTACTTGTATCTGGCCAGCCTTCCCTGAGACCAGTAGAGCAGCGATCTTGTTTGCTGCTTTGTCGACATGAGAGACTCCTTCCAGCTTGATCGCGATCCCCCTCTTCTTGTGCATGTACTTGCTCACAGCAGGTTGGGTTATCCCAAGCAACTGAGCTGCCTGCTGTTGAGTCATCCCATACTTATCGACGAGTCTGCGGACCACCATTGCTCGGATGGCCGGAATCACAGACTTTGATGCGATCTCGTCGGGCAGTAGCAATGTCGTAACCGGAGGTGGCTTGCCAGCCGAGGCGTATTTAAACATGACATAGGTCATCAAATCGACGCGAGAGGACCCTTCGCAAGAAACCCCTCACAGTTCCAGCAGGCATTTTCGAACTGTGAATCTGGTCAACGAGAGGACAATCGAATTCTGAAAACAATCATTGTGACACATGTATCGTGTACCTCAATCGCAAAGTAGCCAAACCCGACACGCCGTACAATGCCAATCTGTAAAGCGAATGATTCTATTGAACAGTCTCTGTGAATGTTCAGGCTGTTGGGAGAAACGACTGGCTCGATACACCTGGAGAAAGAAATCAGGGCTCCTGTCTCAAAGACATACAAAGCGTTCCAGCAGACGCAAGCCCTGAGAACTTGGTACGACCCTCGATGCCATATCGAGAAATTCACAGTCGGAGGTAAACTCGCGGGCGACAACTACCCAAGCGCCGAGATACTCGCTCTGGTACCAAATCACACCATAGTGCATCGATACAGCGACATAGTCCTAGGCTTGGGAGTCTGGAGTCTCGTGGAAAAGAGGAACGGAAAAAGCACACTCCTAGTCTTCGACCACATTGACGCATACGAAAGCAAGGATGATCGAGACTCAATCACATTCTACTGGAAAGGGCTCATAGAGAACCTTGCTGCGTTCTGCGAAGGTCGCGAGATCCCATTTGATCATGATGCTGGAGATTACAAGCGGGGTAAGGCAAGTCAGGGTTAGACCGCCTAGACGTGTTGCTTCCACAGCGAACGCAGAATGTGATGTCTCACGATCGGCTAGCAGTCGTACTTAAATGCCGATTTCTCTGAGGTTGACGAAACAAGTAGTTGTGGCACCAGATGGACCTTGGATCGCTGATTAATCAGTCTGCAGCGAAAATCAAGAAGAACTTGATACTCTTTGTTCCGCCGATCGTGATCCAGATTGTTGTCCCTCTCGCACTGTTCACGGTAGCCGCTTTGACGTTGTTTCCACTCATGATGGCACTAGGCTTGACAGGAGACGTTTGGGGTGTCATCAAGACCGCCGCGGGCGGTGGGATCATTCTTCTTGCCGCTGGTTTTCTCGTCGACACATTTGTGACCGCCGGGTGGGCATACATGAATAGATGTGTTGTCATCGATGGGCAGACAGAGTTAGGTGATCTCTGGGTTGGGGCTAGGAAGTATTTCCTTCGCATTCTCGGCGGCCGAGTACTGATTGGCATGTTGGTGATCCTACCGATCGCGGCCGGAATAGGGGCCATGATCGCTGGAATTATGACTCTTAATATCGGGTTACTCGCTCCTGAAGAACTCGTCCCAACGGCTGTGATCAGTCTGCTTGCGCCGATCATCATGGGATTGATTGGGATTCTGCTAGTAGTTGGGCTGATTGAGCTCGTTCTCGGCATCCTACTTCTGCCTTGGATGCAGGCGCTCGTAATGGACGATCTAGGAATCATCGCATCGATCAAGTCGAGTTTCAGGTTCGTGCGGAGGAACTTCGGAACCATCATCGGCTATGGGGGCATCTCTGCGTTCGCTTGGATAGTCGCCTCGTGGGCGGCATCACTGATATGGCCGAGCTTCTCATACTCAGAGCTGACTACTCCTGCGGTCTACATGAACAGTACTCGTCTGCTCGGGCTGCTTCTCGGAGCTACGAACATGATCAACTCTGTGATTTCCGCCCTGCTCTCAGGTTTCTTCACGCTTCTACTGTTCCTAATCTATGCAGACAGGACGCGCGAGGTGCCATCTCCACCGATTGCTGAACCCTCAACTGCTCCATTCACCCCTAGAGTCACGCAGCCGGAAGCATCCCGGCCCTCTGGGGCTCCACGAGGCATGAAGTACTGTCAAAACTGCGGAGCAACACTTGTGTCGTTGGCGGTCTTCTGCCCGAGCTGCGGAGCTAGACAACCACCCCTGACCCCGCAGTGATTCTCTCGGACTCGATTCGACGAGCTAGCCATCAGGGTTTGCACGCCAACACGAGCTCCACTTCTACAGCGATGTTCATCGGGAGCTCGTTTACGCCAACTGATGTCCTGGCATGACGGCCATTCTCGCCAAAGATCTGGGCTAGAACGTCGGAAGCTCCATTCATGACCTTCGGCTGATCGGTGAAACCCGGAGCGCTGTTGACATAGCCGTTCACTTTGACGACGCGTTCGACGCGATCTAGAGTACCTAGAACCGATTTCGCTGCAGCCAAACAGTTGAGCGCAGCCAACTTGGCAGCTTCGTATCCATCTTCAACGGTGAGATCACGGCCGATCTTACCTTTGTACACGGGGACGCCATCTTTCACGGGTCCTTGGCCTGCAGTGAAGATCAGTGTTCCACTCTGAACAGCAAGCAGATATGCGCCTACTGGAGTTGCAGCCTTAGGGATTGTAATACCCATCGACTTGGCACGTTCCTCATACGACAACCTGATCATTCCTCCGGAGTGTTGGCCAACAGAGACGCATCAGGACCGCACCTTGCTAGTAGGCTTTTGCCTATATGATTGACGGACCCTGTCAGAATGGCGCCTAAGAACCTGATGCTCTTGCTGAGCGTTTCAGCGTCTGAATCGTAGTAATCGGCGTCGGGTCGATGCCTCGCAATATTGCAAGGTAGAAGGATACGTAGTCGCAGAAGTAGATCGTTCCCAGAACTGTCGCGAGCCTAGTTGGGAACTTCAGCGATATCACATACACTTTCCTGCTTCCAGCTTGGCGTATCAAAGGCGCCAGCCGATCGAACTTCTCCGTCTCATCATTGGCTTCACAACCTCTCAAGAGTACAAAAGACACGCAATCAGCGTAGCTGTCCTCCCTCAACATCTCCCAGCTCTGAACCTCATTGTGAAGCATCTCTGGAAGGGCTTCGAATTTGGCGAGCACCTTTGAATTCTCATTGAGCTGATTCTTGAATCTCCTGCCAGCGGCAGCAAGCAGCTGGGCCGTGTAGATGAAAGGAATCGTATCATGAAGTCTAACCGCTAGCTGCTTCGCAGGATTCCTAGCGTGAGGCCGCTGGAATCCGATCTTCTTTCTGAGCACTCCTAGTTGCTCTCCAACAGTCCTCAACTCGACGAGAACGCTTTCATCATTGCAGATTCCCCACTTCACGAGCACAGCCATGGAAGCTGCCAAGAGATCGGGCAACGCCTCTCGAGGCTGTAACCCGCTTCTCACCTGAACGTGAGGCAGCCCACTCTCTCGACCGATAGTGATCAACTCTCCTCCTGAAGCGATGCAAGCGATTCTGCTCTTTCGCTCTCGGGCTTCTCTGAGGGCTCTCAACGTCTCTGCGGTCTGCCCGGAGTAGCTGGCGACAAGAGCGCATGTCTCGGCTGTGATCGACCCGGGCAGTTGCGATCCTCTGACAATCTCGATTGGTATCTGAGAGCTGAAGAGCCAATCCTTCAGTATGTCTGCCGATATCGCAGAGCCGCCCATTCCGATCAATGCCAGGTTAGAGGTGGGTCGTGGAAGTGCGTGTGGGAGAGTATCTGATTTCATTGCAGCTGTATAAGCTCGCTCGTAGGTTTCCGGGGTCTCCTCGAGAACCTGAAGCATGTTCTCTCGGTCGATCTTGCCTGTTGCCGGTCTGTCGTCGAGAGTTTTCCTTCGCATGCGTGATCCGGACCATGTTTGGTCTGTACTGCTTTGAAGCCTTCGTATTTGCAGTGCTGGGTGCGTACAAGATATAAGTCGGAGCCGAGTCTAGCACGACGAACCTAGGATACTGATGTCACAATGGGCAAGTCATCGCGCGGCCTACTAGGCGCCCGCAAACTGAAGCGAACGCGCAAACGCTTCAGATGGCACTATCCACCCTACAAGCGCCGCATGCTCGGCCTCGACTACAAGGCGGACCCACTTCAGGGAGCTCCTCAGGGCCGAGGGATAGTTCTTGAGAAGGTGGGTGTCGAATGCCGCCAACCAAACAGTGCCGTGCGCAAGTG
>JBAVVE010000026.1:0-4721 GCA_049697135.1 Bathyarchaeia archaeon
CGAGCAGAGCGTCGATGACAACATCACACTTGCGCGATGGGATTGCTGAGGAGTCTTGGGCGATCTCGATCCTCACTGATTCTGACATCCCGTTGATTGCACACCAGTTCCTGAGGGTCGATTCATCGTGTATATCGTCCGGATCGCCAATCAGGACTACAGTCACATGGTATCCACGACTCGCCAAGTGTCTCGCGGTCACCATTCCGTCTCCGCCGTTCCTTCCTGTTCCGGCATACACTGTGATCTCTGCGGGCGACGGAAATCGTTGTGTGATCTCATCTGCGACTGCTTTTCCTGCGTTCTCCATAAGCTGCAATGTAGAGATGCCTAGATACTCGGAGTTGCGATCAAGTATTCGAGAGTGGCGAGAAGTCACTTCTCCCTCAGCTTTCAGATTGGTCATGGGTTCCCGGCAAAACCCCTTGCATTCTGGGTTCTTTGCCCAATTGGTATAAGGAGTATGCCTAGACGATCACTGGCACGCTTTCGAGTCCGAACGAGCGTATTTCGAACCAAAGCAGGTGCAAACTCTTTTAGGTGTGTTATTCTGATGTCAGGTTTCAAGAGGTTGCCTAGTTGCCATCGGCTTTTGTCCTCATCAACGCAGAGATAGGATCAGAAGACGAAGTTCTGAAGCAGCTCAAATCGCTGCCCAACGTCAAGGAATCCTACACTGTCTACGGCGTGTACGACATTGTAGCCAAGGTATCCGCTGACACCATGGACAAACTGAAGGAGATCGTAACCTGGAAGATCCGAAGGCTCGACAAGGTACGCTCCACTCTGACGATGATCGTCGTCGAGGGATCGTAGCGAATCACACAAGTTGCCGTGCCACTGACAATCCTGCCGGGATAGTTCCGAGTGAGATTCCACCTGGGAATTGATGACACAGATTCCCTCAAAGGTGGATGCACAACCAAGATCGCCACAGACCTAGTTCTAACCCTCACCAAGAAAGGAGCATCTTTCCTTGATCATCCCAATCTGATTAGACTCAACCCGAATGTTCCATGGAAGACAAGGGGAAACGGGGCCATCTGCATAAGAATCGAATCCGATCTGGATTCCCAAACCCTACTAAGGCTCGCCATGGAAGAGATTGAGCGAAACTCCAGATTAGGCGATGCAGAAACAGATCCAGGTGTTGTGCTGCTATCAGGTGAGATTCCTCCAGAGGTTCTCAGATTCAGTAGAGAGGCACTTACACGCATTGTGACTCTCGACGAAGCTGTGTCTGTGATCAAGAAGGCCAAAGCTGAAGCAATCGGATATGGCTCCGCTCAAGGTCTCATCGGGGCGCTCGCATCGATTGGGACACTTTTCGATCACGACTACACTTTCGAGCTTATCGCCTACAGGTCACGAGACTATCTCGGAAAACCGAGATTAGTTAGCAGAGATTCCGTGCTTCGGATGAGCGAGGAAATGAAGCGATGCACCTTCAACAACGTTGATCCGGAGACTGGGAGGGTTCTGATCACCCCGAGAGGTCTTGACCCGATACTCTGCGGTGTCAGAGGCGAAAGTTCGTATGCCGTGCGAAAGGCATTCGGTATGTTGCAGATTCGCGAACCCGTCGACTCCTGGATGATCTTCAGAACCAACCAAGGCACCGACGCACACCTGATCCGGAAACTTGCCGTCTCCGAACTGGAAGACAACTGTGCAGTTGTTTTGGAAGGAAAGGTGAATGATAGGCCTCGCACGATCCGTGGAGGTCACGTGTTCTTCACTCTTAACGACGGTACAGGCTCAGTTCACTGTGCGGCATACGAACCTACCGGGAGATTTCGGGACATTGTCAGGGATCTGAAGCTAGGAGACAGAGTGCGAATGTTCGGAGGAGTCAGACCTGCCAGCAACGAAATACCGCGAACCATCAATTTGGAGAAGCTTGAGATTCTCGAACTTGCCACATCCACAACAAGTCGGAACCCGCTCTGCCCGAAATGCGGCAAGAGGATGAAATCGGCAGGCAAAGGTCAGGGCTTCAGATGCCGACAATGCAAGAGCCATGACTTCTTGAAGGTTCACAGCGAAGTCCAGAGAGATCTGCAGGAAGGAGTGTACCTACCGCCGCCCAGAGCTCACCGTCACCTGACAAAACCGGACGTCCGCTACGGTAGAGAACATTCGGAGGCTGCCCCTCCTCCGTCATGTGATTGGCATTTTCCTTAGCATATGTTCGTTGTCGATTTCGCAGGTGATTATCGGAAACTCATTTCATATTCTCGTTGTTGGAGAAGGAGGTTTGGTGGAGACGTCGCGGACAATTGGTATTCCCCCAGGAACGCTTTCCGCGATCCTGTGCGGGGGGTGGACGTTCGGGCTTTTCACGAGCCTTTCGAACAACCGATCTCAGGGTTTCCCAGTAGGCTCATATGAGCCCTGCGGGTTAAACCTGGCTACCCCACCCCGCTGTGCTGAGATCTCCGTACGTCTCCGGGCCAAGACTCCCTGCTCCAGAAGTTAAATGTTTTCAACGTGAGAACCGAGCAAGCTCGATCGACCCAATTCATTGGGTTCTCCCCGGATGTCACAGTCGATCTGCTGTTCATCTTCACCAACAGTCGATCGTTCATTCATGATGGCATCACTGAAACGGACTATCCCGACCGTCCCTTCCTGTGATCGATCCTCGTGTAATTGAGCAAGGCGTGCCTTCGCAAGTCCGCTCAGATTGGATCTTTGCGGCAGAATTGCCTGAAACTCGGCTTTTTCCCCTGTTATAAGCAGTCCCACATCAACGCCGTAGCCTACCATGGCACTTGCTGCGACTGGGTGCACGCAAACTAGGCGCACCCCTATCAATTCCTGCGGAGTCTACTTCCCCTTTTTCACCCGAGAATGTTGGATTAACTTCGACTGAGCAGGCCTGTCACGCTCCCGAGAGTCAGGCTAGACACATCACAGGGCGCATAATCATTATCTGATGATTGACCACACGTGAGTTGAATGTCGATACACTTTGGCAGCTCTGTTCGAGAGACCTGTAGTCATCAAACCGCCCGAAGTTGTTGCCAGTCACGACTTCCTTCTGATTGGATGGATACTGCTGCTTCTGATGGGTGCGCCGTGGATCGGACTAGCCATAGACGCCTTGACAGTCGGCGTAATGGGATACACTGGCTACGCGCCAGCAGCAATTGTCACCATGCTCGCCACCGGGAGCTGGTTCATTGATAGTTGGACGGCATATTTCGCGTTCGGATTCACCCCGATAATGACCTTGGCGATAGGCGCCGGAGCCGTCGCTTTCTTTCTCATACTCATCGGTACAATCTACTTCACTACGGTTCGAAGAACCAGCACGGGAAACTACGAGGGTGCTAGAGCTGCCTCGCTTTTCTACGGAGTCATCATGATCCTGATGTCACTGGGCTCCTTCGCTGCATTCCTCGGATACACATACTTTGCAAGCGTGGCCCTCCTAATCCTCCCAGCATTGTTTTTCCTGATGGGATACGGAAAGATGGGCGAAGTTATCGCAAGATACGGACCAATGGCAGTTCTCTCAGATTCCGCTCCAATAGAGACAATGCCCCACATCCCAAGCGGAGCAGCAGCTCCCGCAATACCAGTAATGGCCGCACCAGCAATGGGCATGGGCGGAGTCGCAGTCCCAGCAGGCGCCGTAGCAATGCCAGCACAGCCCAGCTTCTCATCGTATCAACACTTAGGAGGAGCCGTGCCTCGTGTCCCACTATGCCCGACCTGTGGACGAGAACTCTACTATGCTTCAAACTACAAGAGATGGTACTGTCTAGCCTGTGAAAGCCGCAGGTAGAGCTATCCGCACCCTAGCTCTGCCTGACCCTGCCCTTTCCATTCCTGATTCTAGGGTAATCTCTGATCGACTTGGCATTCACTCATCCTTTTCGAGCAATATGCCTTCGGCTGGATAACCCAACAGCGGCAAGAAAAATGAGAATGTATGGGGGCGTCGTTCTACTTCTCGAGTAGGCTCGTGAAGAAGTCGTGGTGTTCTTCTTCTTCCTCTTCGATCTCTTCGAAGATCTCGCGTGTTGCAGCGTCGCCCTCTTTCAGCGCTATGTCCATGATCTCCTTGTACATGCTGATGGCCTCAAGCTCGGCCTTGACGTCAAAATCGATCATTTCTTGCAGTTTGTCGCCGACTGCAATTGGGCTTGGTCTGGTCGTTGGCTTTCCTCCAAGGTACCAGAGTCGCTCGGCAATCTTCTCAGCATGTTTCATCTCTGTGACCGCGATCTTCTTGAACTCCTCACTGACTGCAAAGTGTTCGACACCTTTCCACTGGACATGTTGCCACATGTACTGAATCGAGACCTGCATCTCTCTGGCAATAGCTTGGTTCAACATATCTAGAAGCTTGGCACTTGCCATAGTCCACAGAACCTCGGAAATGATCAGGCTATGTCACGAATATAACTGCTACGCATAAGGAACTGAGAAAACGCTGGTCTGAAGGAGTGCAAAAAAGAAGAGAAATTCATTGCTGGCGGAGAACGGAACTCTCCGCGTATTCTTTCCGGTGATGGCCTAGTAGTTCTCAACGAAGAGCTCAAAGAACGCTCGGTCGTGTTGGCATACAGGGCATTTCGGAGGGACTTCCTTGCCTTCAAAGACGTGGCCGCAGTTTCTGCACTTCCACTTCACCACGGCCGGTTTCTTGAAGACTTGGTCGTTCTCTACATTTGTTAGGAGTTTCGAGTATCGGCGTTCGTGCTGTACTT
>JBAVVE010000027.1:0-6578 GCA_049697135.1 Bathyarchaeia archaeon
CATCACCTCATCCGCCGCGACACTGACACTAGCCGGCTCAGTCCAAAGCAAAGGCAACGGAGAACTCAAACTGGACGACCTTGCTGGCAGCCTACAGCTCGGATTAGCGGCCTACACAATAACCGACGGCAAAGGAGAGGTCAACAAGAAAGGCAAGATCGAAATCAACGCCAAGACAAGCGACGCAGACAAGAAGCTCGAACTCATCCTCCACGGCAACGCTGAAGGCGACAACGTAGTCTTTGATTCTAAGGAAAGCAAGCTGTCCTCACTGTACTTCCTCTCTCTCAAGGGCCAAGTAGCTGTTACGATGCCTACCACAAACACAACCACTACTGAGAGCGACGACGACACCGTTACAGTGACAGTCACCCAAGACCAGACAGTCACAGAGACCGTCACGCAAATCCAAGACAATACCGTAACCGTCACCGAAACGAGCAACCAGACCCTAACAGAGACCACAACGCAGACTGTAACAGAATCTGTGCCAAGCGTGACAGTGACCGAGACAGTAACCGTGACATTCTCGAATTCCACCGCAACAGCAACAAGCACAAACTCGACGCTGACGCTACCTCAAGGCTGAGGGCGGCAAGTTCCTTCCACCTTTCCCACTTTTTTCTATCCTACAAGTCTCGGCCTTCTACGTAGCCGTCTCGCGAGGGCGCAGGTTGCCAAAGATGTTAAGGACATCAAACGCGCCACTCAGTCTACATGATCGAGTCGTGGGAGATCAAGTTCCGGCCTGAGGCTGAATCCATACGCCGGATGGCGAAGGAGTTCGCTGAGAAGGAGATCGCCCCTATCGCGGACCGAATCGACCGCGAGAACAAGTACCCGATGGATCTCTTCGAGAAGATGGCGAAGCAAGGACTCTTCGGCATGTGCACCCCACCAGAATACGGAGGAACCGGCCTAGACCTCCTATCCACCGCAATCGCGGCAGAAGAGATCGCCAAAGTCAGCATGTCCGCCTCCGCACTCATCGGCATCCAAGCCGCCGTCACAGCCGCACCAATCGCGAAATTCGGAAGGGACGCACAGAAAGAGGCGTACCTACGCGACATGGCGACCGGCAAACGAATTGGCGCCTTCTGCCTCACCGAGCCTATCGCTGGTTCTGATGCGGCGTCGATAGAGACGAAGGCCGTCAAGGAAGGCGACGAGTATGTCCTGAATGGGACGAAGACTTTCATCACGCAAGGCGAGGTTGCGGATCTTGCTCTCGTCTTCGCAAAGACACCCGGAAAAGACGGCGAAGAAGTCACAGCATTCTTAGTCGACAAGAGGAAGTCACCCTTCAGGGTTGGCTCGAAGATTGAAGTTATGGGGTTGAGGGGAACCGGCACCGCCGAACTGATCTTCGAAAACTGCCGAGTCCCAGAAGAGAACGTGCTAGGCCAAGAGGGCGGAGGCTTCCTAGTCGCCATGATGACACTCAATGAGTCGAGGATAGGGGTCGCCGCCGGCGGCGTCGGACTCGCCCAAGCCGCATTCGACATCGCCGCCAACTACGCAAAACAGCGGAAGGCGTTTGGTCGAGTGATTGGGAAGTTCCAGGCTATTCAGTGGATGCTTGCGGACATGTTGACTCAGATTCACTCGGCACGACTGCTCACATACCATGCCGCCTACCTTAGAGATCAGCAACAAGACTTCGTTAAGGAAGCGTCGATGGCGAAAGTGTTCGCAAGCGAAGTCGCCGTTGAAGCCACACGACGCGCAATCCAGATCTTAGGCGGGTACGGGCCTACGATGGACTACCCGCTCGAACGCTACTATCGCGACGCAAAAGTGCTCGAAATCGTCGAAGGCACCAGCGAAGTCCAAAGACTCATCCTAGCCAGAGAAATCCTCCAACTCTGAACGCCGATGGATAGCTGATATGGCCGTGGTCGATGCCTTCGAGTCAGGAATAGTGGATCTACCAGATTTCTACTTCACAGGTGACGACTACAGGTATCGTTTCGAGCTAGAAGCGAAGCAACGGTTCCTGAACTTGCTCCGTGAGCGGTTCAATTCACCGGTCAGCTGCAAGGGGCGTGCGTTCAAGTGGGACACCGTGATTGAGCAGAAGACGGTTGAGCTTGGTCGCTTCCTGATTGGTCGATCTGCCACGGTTGACTTTTCGGACCCCCTTCCGATACTCAAGATAGCGGGTGATCGGGAGCTGCGACAACGAATACTCAGTCTCTCCGGATCGGAAGCATACGAGCTTAGAATTGGCAGGAGCACTCTTCATTATCTTCGGATGAGGGCAGGAGAGAAACCTGAACTGAAGATCTATCACCGCGTGCGCTCACTGGTAGCATGAAATCTGACAGCGGAAGACCATGATGAGGAACGTTCTTTCATGAATATTGACATCCTTGAAGAACTCGAAAAGAAAGATTGGGAATTCACAGCACTAGCTGCCAAAGATTTCATATCGTCCCTCAAGCAACAAAAGAGGTACGATCCCTCTGTCTTCTTCAAGGATTTCGGATTGAAGAACCCATTTGCATATGTGATGACACGAATCCCGTTGGCTTCACTGCTTCCCTTCTACGACCAGACACTTATGCCCATTCCACCGATCAGAAGTCAGCAGAAATTCAGCGAGCGTGTAATTGATGTTGATGATCTTGTCCGCTTGGTGAATGACAATAGAGTAGTTCCGATGCTCACCGGTCCGCACACTCACTACGCCGGCATAGATTTCCTCGATCCAATACTCGAATCGGCAGCATCCGGGGCAATACGATCCCAGATACTCCTTAGAGCGATTGTGGGCGATAGCGAATACAGCTACTTGCGCAGACAAGGCATGCTGCTGTTCCGTGGACGCCTGAACCCGGAGAAATACCGCATCCAAGAACAAGAATACAGGAGAGGAAAGGAATTCGTAGAAACGACTGCCGCTAGCTTGTACGTTGATTTCAGATGCCTTGGTTATCAAGAGCTAGCAAATCAGTTCTACCAAGTTGCAACAATCAATGCTGATGCCGCCTATGACGCAATGGATTTTGCTAGCGTATTCCTTACGGCCCCGATCGTTAGTGGCTTCTGCGGCTTCTACCAGATCGTTTCAGCTCTGGCATCGAAAGGCATGATGCCTGAAGGCAACGACTCGACTGAGCTAGGACGGGCAGGTCGAATCCTAAGCCGACAATACGACATAACCCTTGTTGAGAGAGCGGACCTTGAAGCTGCAGAGGAACTATATCGCTCTAAGAGTGCGCGAGAAATCAGAGCACAACTAACCGAAATCGATGAAAGTATCCGTGCAGATGACACTCGAAACCTCGCACACGCAGAGTTAGCTCTTGAAGATCAACTCCGACGATTCTCTGAACTAGTGAAGTCCATCGAAAGTACTCAATCCTGCGCTGGTACTATTGCTCTCGGAACCATTGGTAACGCCGATGATCCCTCTTTTCAGAGTCTGTTCGAATCCGGCTTGCTTCCCATCCCGGTCATGAGCTGGGATTCCCCTCATCTTCAGCTAAAGATACTTCACCGCGCGGCAACTAGACCCGCGATAATTCAGCCTGGCATGCCGATCCGCCATCCAGAAGGCGGTCGCGGCACATTGGGTGCATTTGCCTTCACAGAAGACGGAAGAATCACCATCATGGGAGCCGGTCACACGATGTTGAACATCTGGAAAGCAAGACTTGGGGACCCGCTATTGCTCGAACCACCAGAGACTGAGCAAGGGCTTACGCCTGACATGATTCTATGGCACCCAAGATTCGCCGGACTAGAGGAGGATATGCCGGTGGTGCTGAAGAAACCGATTGCACCAAGGCCCGGCATGCCTGTTATCAAGTCTGGCTGGAGGACTCAGGTGACTTGCGGAAGAATAGTCAGTTGCAGCTCAAAGACAACCGTGAAATATCGAGATGGAACCGCTCGTTCCTTTGATGACCTGGTATATGCCGAGATAAGATGCGAGCCTGGAGATTCAGGATCCGTTCTAATGACCTATCCTGACTATCATCCGGTCGGACTGTTGATAGCTAGTGACGAACAAAACCGTTCTATGGTGTATTTTCACAAGATGACAGTTCTATGTCGGGGAGGGCATATTCGAGGGGTCTTCTGCCCTATCAGCATGCCAAAGAACTCTTCCACATTTCTCAGAGCAGTGGTGCAGTCGCTTGTGCCGGACGGACTCTTTGAGCAAAAGCATTCCCTTACAGACTCCGACCCCGAGAAGATCATGCAGATCCTAGGCGTAACAGAGTCCAACAAAGAGAGGCCGAGTCATGCAAAGGTGCCACACAATCAAGAATCTGAGGCTCAAGTCAGCTTGGGTGACAAAGTGCTCATAGATCGATCGGGTAGGATAGTCCTCAAAAATGGTGTACCCGTCGGAATAATCCACGCGTACGGGAGAGACGACCAAGGGACAGATCTTTTCATTTCCATGCCTATTGCCACGATAGAGACTGCGCTGAACCTAGAAGTGCTCCACTTCGCGCGATAGTCAATCAGTGTGCGGGAAAGAAGTCGCGCAAACATCCACAAGAATCGGAGTTACCTAAACAACATATAGGCTGAGATGCGCAGCTTCAGATAGAGGCCGGACTGGTTCTATGTCGCGTGTTCAATCAGCTATCGAGAGTGAGGCTTGGTGCGGGCATCCGAATTTGAACCGTCACGAAGAGAGGAGGGGCGGTCTCTCCTCGTCGGGCCACTTGGCGTAGCCATCCAAATTTGAACCCCTGCGGGAAGTGATTTTGTGTGTGTGTGGTACCCTTGGTGCGAGCATCGCAATTTGAACTCTCGGGGAAGAGCGAAATCATGCCTTATGCCCTGTGGGCCACCGAGGCACTGTCTCAAGAGAACCATGGATGTGGCATATTGGCTTCCGCGTTGGCTGAGGTCGGTTTTTCCCACAGTTCTCCATCGTGTCCGTCCCGCTCATGGATTAGACAATTCTGCCAAGTCCGCTCGTAGTCTGACAATAGAAAGTGGTTGTGATTGCTGCCGACGCGCTCCTCTCCGGGGGTCCGCTCGCTTCCGTCATGCCTTCTTGACAGGTGTCTCGGTCTGATGCTCTTGCATGTCTGAGGTTTGACCGCGGCGGGTCCAAGACCAGTAGCTCCGGACCCGTGGCAAGAGCCTCTCCAGGTAGGTGGACTGGATAGTCTTGAGGAGCATGTGCGCGAATTGTATTACAGTCCAAATCAATTGTATTACAATTCAAACGAATCATATGTACGATCGGACTGGTTCCACGACCTCACGAGTCGGTTCCAGCGTTGCTGGATCTAGGCCGGAATTTGAGAATAGGGATGGTGTTAATGGTCACAGGCCCGGACCCCATATAGAGGAGGTGCCCTCCATCTTTTGCGCTTGCCTACGAGACGCGTACCTGCAAAGAATCGCCGACAATCAAGACGCGACATCCGAAGGTGTACCAGTCCGCGTTAGAACGTCGGGTGATTCAGGCGAGAATGATGGTCTGCGAGAGTATGTGCGGGCGGCTTTGGTGGCCCATCTGAACTCATTGAAACCGCAAAACGAGGGTGTAGCACACTGCGTAGTACACCCTGGATTTGAGCGCACAAAACAGGGGGTGACAGTCACCCTAGTTTCAGTCGCGCCGTCAAACGCCTCATCCTAGCCTACCGGGTGCCTGTGCCGGTCGCGGGCCTCTCAGCAAGCCTTCACGAACTCATCGTAGGGTCGCAGCCACTTGACGCTATCATTGAGGGGCGAAGTCGAGAGGGTTTTGAACCAATCATGGTTGGGAATCCACGTTCACCAGTGTGAGTGAAACCGAAATCCTAGTTATTGGCGCGGGACAGCAGCTTATCTTGTCCCAAAGAGGGATGAAAAGCCGGCTTGAGTGAGACTCATGGTCGGCGAGTCAGGTGATTCAACGGCCGCTGTTTCTTTCGACGAGCTTATCCGACTTTACCGGGCTGTGTTGCGCGAAACCGGAGGCGAGTATGGCTTTGTTAGTGAGGGCACTTTGCATTACATAATAGACAGGCTAACCTGGATGCGTGGGGACGTCTTCTCGAAGGCTGCGTATGTGATTCGCGAGATCTCCACGGGACATCCTCTCGTCAACGGAAACAAGCGGTTGGCATTCGCTTTGGGAGTTCTCCTCCTCAGGAAAGCCGGATACGAATTGTCTGTGGACTCGGATGCGACGATAGCCTTAATGCTGAGGGTGGCGCGTGGAGAGGTGTCCAAGAAGGAACTCGAGTCATGGCTTCGGAACAGATCAAAGAAGATCTAGTAGAAGACATCATACGCCGCTACAAGGCCATTCTAGTCGGTCTTGCCAAGCACTAGCGGGCAACATGCTCGGTCCTCATTCGGCTACCATCTGCACGATTTCTGGTTGCTATTCGCGACTTGGCGTTATCGTGCACCAGGAGATCTGCCGCCTCTCGTCGAGCCCAACCTGTGCGAAGTAGGCTGACCATAATGGGGCGAGCGCAAGCTCCCGACTTCTGGTCGTGGAGTAAGCGAGCCCTTGCAGCTTAAATGTCTGGCACACACCGGATCTGCTGGGCCGAATGAGACAAACCCGGAAGGGACAGTAGGCTCAGATGTGGTTGAGATGTCCGAAG
>JBAVVE010000028.1:0-2859 GCA_049697135.1 Bathyarchaeia archaeon
GCTGTTCACCTACCGAGAGATCCTCGACTCTAGCCTTGGGATCGATCTTCAGATTGTACTTCGTAGAGAGTTCACTCAGCTTTCGTTCCACTTCGCTTATCGGAAAGGAGAAGCTGTTCCTTTTCAGGCCGAGCGCAACATTCTCAGCAACCGTGAGAGGACGCACTAGAGTAAACTCTTGATGAACCATTGCCACACCAAGCTTGAGCGCATCCTCTGGTGAATTGATCGTCACAGGTTTCTCTCTGATGTATATCTGCCCGCGAGTGGCAACATAGAATCCTGAAAGAATATTGGCCAGCACCGTCTTGCCGGCTCCATTCTCTCCCAATATCACGTGGACTTCGCCAGATTTCACGTCAAAATCTACTGCATCGAGGATCAGGTGCTCCCATACGCCCGGAAATCCCTTCACGACCTTCTCCGTTCGTAGCAGAACCTCTCCCTTCCGAAGCTTGGGACGTGCTTCACTGACAGGCCGCGTGCCATCAAGCGACTGCATCTGATGAGCTCCTCATTGGGATTATCAGGTCTACGAGCTTTAGCCTTTGGGTATGGCTGTACTGTTCCGAAAGAATTGTATGCGAACTTGCTGCTATGAGGCGGTCGGCCTCTGAAGAGAGCGATATCCATGAAGATCAGAGCACATGTCATAGCTGCGGGTAAGGTTCAGGGGGTCTTCTATCGGGCGGAAACTGCCTCGCAAGCGAAGAGGCTCAATGTCACTGGCTGGGTCCGCAACCTTTCTGACGGTCGTGTGGAAGCAGTCTTCGAAGGAGAAGAGAATAACGTACAGAGACTGATCGACTTCTGCCGTCATGGTCCTCCCAATGCCTACGTGGTCAACTTGGATGTGAGACGACAAGAGTGGAAGGGCGAGTTCGACAGCTTCACTGTGAGATACTAATCTCAAGGATCGAGGGATCATATCTTCGAGTGTGGCATGGATATCCCACTGTGCTAAACTTCCGCACAGACGGGTCCACCAATCATTTCGACGCGGATCGAAGCGATAGCATCCCTAAATAGTAGGCGAGCCGAAACCGAGTGCCCAACGAGGATTTCGAGGCCAGAGGAATCATGCGCGCCGTGGTGGTGGAGTGCAAACTTCCATCACTACCATCGCGTGCAGATGAAGCCAAGTCGATGGCTGAGAACATAGGATACGACGTTGTTGACGTGGTTGTTCAGAGACGAGAGAGCGACCACCACTCCTACTTCATAGGTCCGGGCAAAGTGGAAGAGCTGAAGGAAATTGTCGACGCAAACGAAGTTGAGACGGTGATCTTCACCAACACATTGCCCAGTAGCCAAGTTTTCAAGCTCCAGCAACGCTTGGGGGGTGAAGTGCGAGTGATCGATAGGAACCTGCTGATCCTCGAAGTCTTCGACAAACGTGCTATGACAAAGGAGGCCAAGCTTCAGATCAAACTTGCCAAGCTGAAGTACACTTTGTCTTGGGGTCGGGAATTCATCAAGCTAAGAGGAATAATGGGAGAGCAGGTAGGTTGGATGGGGCCTGGTGACTACCCATTCCAGGAATACTACCGTGCAGCACGAAGCAGGATAAGTCGCCTCGAGGCAGAACTGAGAGATCTTAATCGCAAGAAAGAGATCACCAGGGCGAGACGTCGGGAGCTGGGATTCCCCATGATTGCCTTAGCAGGATACACGCAAGCGGGAAAGACGACGCTCTTCAACCGACTTGCCTCAGAGACCAAGAGAGTCGGACTAGGCCCGTTCACAACCTTGTCCACATTTGCACGGAAGGTCAGAATTGGAGCGTCACGTGGTTCAGAATTCATCCTGATCGACTCGATCGGGTTCATAGAAGATATGCATCCTACGATCGTCAAGGCATTCACCGCTACGCTCGGGGAGATTGCACATTCCGATGTGATCCTGTTATTCGTCGACGCAAGTGAAGAAATTTCAGTGATAGCGCGACAATGCTCCTCGATGGACAAGATCCTGCGAGAGATAGAGACAGATGCACAGATCATTGTCTGTGCGAACAAGATCGATCTCGTTCAAGAACAGAAGCTGGAGAGTGCGATTGATGTGGTTAGGGAGAGATTCATTGGGACAACTATTGTCCCTATCAGCGCACTCAAGAGTGAGAATTTAGACAAGTTGTTTGAAGCCGTTGCGGCAAGGATCAACGACATGAAACCCGCCGCAGGACCTCGGCGCCAGCTCGCTCTCAACGAAGTTTCAACTAGATCCGGATTCACTGAACGATCTAGAGCCGCACCAAGCTTGGAGAGGCATGTGAATGCCGGGGACGATGCCTGAAAGCAGGCCGTTTGGAAGACGCGAGCCCCCGCACAACTATCCAACAGATCCTGATCTCTACGCGGATCCACGTAACTTCATGTATCCGCTGGACAAGCCGACAAGGGCGTAACTTGCGAGAAGATACTTCGACGAGCTGCGCAATAGGAACAGGTACACCGAACAGGAGCGCCTTTTCATAGATTCCCGCATCGATGAAGCCCTAAAACGATTCGGCGTGACACCAGACGAAGCTCGGGCCAAAGTCTATCCAGGAACTGACAGACGCAGACCTCCCACCCGACTGTCTAAGGACGAGATCAAGAAGCTTGATCTTGACGGACTCCCACAGCGTTTTCTCGGAGCAGCTCGCCTCGAACGAGCCAAATCGATTCCTGACAACCTTGTGGCATTGTCTTCGGGCAACGACGTGATCTCCGGGAACGTCAAGCAATACTCAGTCCAGATCGACCTCAAGAACAGAGTCATCACACACGATTGCGACGACTGAAAGAAGCATATGAAGTCAAGACTGATGTGTAAACACCTTGGTAGGGTTTTCCTTGCAATCGGAAAGGTAGAGGC
>JBAVVE010000029.1:0-14555 GCA_049697135.1 Bathyarchaeia archaeon
GATATGAACCCACAAGCTTCTGCTGTGTCGCGAATTCCGGGGGAGCTCCGACTCTCGAGATCGTGGTGAAGCAGTAGATCTTCCCTCTGCCACTTAGCTTCACAGGCTCATACTCGAGGACTTTGCCACACTTGAGGCAGTTGACGCCCAGAGGAAGGTTCACAGCGCCGCAAGACTTGCACTTGGCGCCGATCAGTGCGTATCGTTGAGACATCGATCGTGAATAAGTTGGAATCGAGACATATGCCATGGCGAACTTCCTCCGATCAACTCCCCCCAAGGGTCTTTCGAACCTTGAGGTACGTCGTGTAGTCGATGTACTCTTTCCTAGCTAGGTAGTCTTCGTATCCATATCCATTAGCAGGCTTCATCTCTCCTTCAACGGCAAGGCTTAGGGCATCAGCCCCTCCACCAGCTCCGTAGGAGCAAAGAATCCCAACTTCCTCTGGCAACGCCGACTCAAGAACCTTTGATAGTCCAAGCAGGGGTGATGCCGCTCCGACATCTCCGATCTTCGCGCAGATCATGCCCCGGGCCATCTTGCCCTCCTCGAATCCAAGTTTCTTGGACAGCTCCAATGCCTTTCCATCATGAAGTCCTTGAAGCACAAGCCAATCATAATCCTTCGGAGAGCGATGGGACTTCTCCATCATGCCTCTCACGCAGGACGTGACAACGCCTTCAAGTGCTCGCTCGTAGTAAGGCCCAAGATCAACAGACATGACAGAGCTCTGGCCATCTCTCCTGAATCTCTCACCAAGGCTCTCGCTTACGATTGAGTATGATCCCTCAACCAGCCCGCCAACTCGCTCGGCGCCTACGATCATAGCGGCTCCGGCTGCTCCGAGTTGATGTTCAAGCGCTCCAGTTGGAGCGCTCAGCGGACAGTCGGCGGCAACAGCGAGCCCAGCTCTTCCTCTTCCTGACCCGACGAAATCCAGACAACTCAGGAGCGCCGACGTGCCGGACTTTGTTGACGAAGTGATATCGGCCGTGGCAGTGGCACTTCTACACCCCAAGGCTGCTGCAATTGTGCTTGCATTCTGCTTTTCCGCGTATGGAGGTGACGTAGAAGCAAAATACACGGCATCAATCTCGGACACGTCGACCTTGGCGTTCCTGAGAGCGTTTGATGCGGCCTCCACGCCCATGGTGATCGAGTCCTCGTCGAAATCAGCGACTGATTTCTCCTCGACCCACCGCGACGAGTACCCCCAGACTCTCTGGTATTCCTCGCGTTTGATCCTCAGTCGGGGAATGTAGACACCGCAACCGACGATTCCGGCTTGCAAGTCCTCCAGTCACCTCATATTCCAAGAATGTGAACGACGGCCGTGGCGCCCGAGCCGCCCACGTTGTGCGCTAGCCCGAACTTTGCGTCAGGAACTTGCCGGCTGCTCTTCTCAGCCTTTCCCCGTAGTTGCTTCGCAATCTCGTAGATCTGCCCAATGCCTGTTGCCCCGATCGGGTGGCCCTTAGCCTTGAGTCCTCCGCTTGCGTTGACAGGAATACGTCCACCAATGTATGTCTGTCCTTCCTCGATCAGCCGGCCGCCTTCACCTTTCCTGCACAACCCAAGATCCTCATAGGCCATGATCTCGGCGATTGTGAAACAGTCGTGGACCTCCGCGAGGCTGATCTCTTTGGACTCCACTTTCGCCATATCATAGGCCTGCTTGGACGCGTTTCTTGAAGCCCGGAGTGTGGTGAAATCTTCGCGTTGAAACAGGGCGAGACGATCCGTACCCGCTCCGGTTCCCAGAACCCGAACCGGCGACTCTGTGAACTCCTTCGCCATCGTCGCGTTGCATAGGATCGCTGCAGACGCGCCGTCTGACGTGGGGCAACAATCGAATAGACGAAGCGGATGGCAGACCACTGCTGATTTCGTTGCTTGCTCGAGCGTGATTACCCGCTGAAGCTGGGCTTTGGGGTTCTCTGCGCCGTATTTGTGGTTCTTCACGGCGACCATGTGTAGTTGCTCCTCTGTGGTGCCGTATTGGTGAATATGTCTCTGAGCCATGAGAGCGTAGACTCCGGCGAAGGTCATGCCCGCCAGGCGTTCCCACTCTGTGTCGCCTGATACGCCAAGCCAATAACGGAGTCTATCGGGCGGTAGGTCTCTCATCTTCTCGATCCCGCCCGCTAGGGCGACATCACAAATGCCTGAAGCAATTGCCAGAAACGCAGATCGGAAAGCAAAGCCGCTCGATGCACAAGCATTCTCGACCCGCGTGATCGGGATCCCGGTGAGGCCAGTAGCGTCTCCAACAACTGCAGAGAAGTTGCCCAGTTGTCCCCCTCCAACACCAAGGGTGCCGATGTACGCTTCCTGGATCAGTTTGGGGTCAAAGCCTCTCTCGGCGTCAGCAGTGGCTTCTCTGAATGCTTGAGCGAAGAGTTCGTCGGCTCCCAGGTTCACGTGGTCTCCGAACTTGGTCTGACCAACACCGATGACCGCTACTTCCCGCGTCACTTTAGCCCCCGCTAGGTGACTCCTCTCTTCAGGAAGATGCCCTGTGGATCCAGGTCCTTCCTGAGGATCTCAACCTCCTCCACTGTGGGAGGCTCTGTGGTCTTAGCGTTCGGAGAGATCTTCAGGTCCCATCCGGTGTTCTGCTTCACTTGATCTACTGAGAGACCTGGGTGATAGCTGGAGAGGTACATCTCCTTTGTCTTGTCGTCAAAGCGTAGCACTCCCATGGTGGTGATAACCGCTGATGGGCCTCCACCTAGTTGGAATCGTTCTCTTGCTCCAGGGCCGTCGAGAAAGCCAGGGCTCGTGATGAAGTCCACTTTCTCCACCATTCGGCGCTTCTCGTGAGGTGTTACTATGATGATTCGTCTCGATAAACCTGCGATCTCGCATCCACCACCGCTTCCCGGAAGTCTCACCTTCGGCTTGTCATAGTCTCCAATCACGGTCGAGTTTATGTTTCCAAATTTGTCAACCTGGGCGCCGCCGATGAAGCCGACATCGATGAATCCGCGCTGAAGAAGGAGCGAGAAGGTTTCATAGAAGTTGAATATCCCGTAGGTTCCGCTGACAAGGGTCGGGTCTCCTATTGACAGCGGCAACCTGGCAGGCTGCGTTCCAACAACGCCCGATTCATATATGAGAGTCAGGTTCGGGGCGTGCGTCCTCTGTGCCAGAAGCGCACCCAGCTGAGGTATGCCAATCCCGACGAAGACGACCTCCTGATCCTTCAGCTCTCTTGAGGCGGCGGTCACCATCAGCTCCTGATACGAGAACTCTCTTGCGTACTCTCTGCTCATGTCTTTTCACCCTCAGCCAAAAAATCCATAGTCAACCGGGATACTGTAGTAGGATTTCGTCTTCAGACTAAGCATTCGCTCGGCGCCCAGTCGTTTCATGTATTCCTTGCGACTAGACACCCCGAATACCCATTCCTCTAGGAACTTCTCGTGGTCTTCACGTGTTCGAGTTGTGTTCTCATAGTCCATGTAGTACTGGTTGTCGCGGTCGTAGTATCCCTGTGAGTATGAAGGATGCGCACCCCAAGGGTCCTCAACGACAGCTCTCACTCGAAAGCCGGGGACAACCGTTCTGTCTGGATCTCTTCGAACAATCTCCGAATCCACTATCTCCTCCACCGAGACTATCACGTCTCGGCTCGCCATGGCGATTTCGCGATTTGATCCGACGATGCCCCACATCTGCGTGTTTCCGTAGCGATCCGCCCTCTGTGCGTGAATCAGGGCGACATCCGGGTTTATCGATTTCACGAGACAGATCTTCTTCCCGGTGAAGGGGCAATCGATCGTTTTGAAGACGTCAGAATGTCTTGCCAAGTCAGAGGCGAGAACGGATGTGGTGATCGGCATGAATGGAACACCGCTCGCTCCGGCCATGTAACGAGCGCCGGTGATGAAGTGCGTGTACTCTTCGATCTTGATCGGGTGTGGGATCTGATGCTCGACTGCTCTTCTGAATCCGTGAAGGGAACCCACCCCCGGATTTCCGGCCCAACTGAACATCAGCTTGTCGACGCAACCCGCGGCGAGAAGTTGGTCAACGATCAGATCTGGCGTTTCCTTGCAGACAGTCAGATGCTGCTTGCGTTGCCTAATGATCTCGTGACCAATCGAGAACGGGATCGCATGAGTGAAGCCTCCGAAGCACACAAGCTGACCGTCTCTCACGAACTTCTGCACGGCCTCCGTCGCCGTCATGACCTCTGCTGTCATCTTCTCAATCACACCCCAAATGGTTTCGCCGTCCACTCCGGGCAGCAGTGTGTACTGTCATTGGATTTCTTGTTTGTGGGTCCCCGGCATTCGGTCCATCTTGGGGTTCTGTGCTGATACTGCGTCGCCTTGGCGTGCAAACTTCCTTATATTCGTGCGAAAATGTCGCTACTGACTGATTCGTGTTGCTCGGTCTCGAAGGTCTGAAGGATTTCGTCATCAACGAGGTCGATTCTCTTAGGGCGAGAATCATTGCGGTCAGCGAAGCCATCCACAAGAACCCGGAGATAGGCCTGATGGAGAACAAGGCGTCTGAGCTTCTATCCTCGGAATTGAGGAAGCACGGCTTCGCTGTGGAGCATGGAATCGCAGGTATGCAGACAGCGTTCAAAGCGACCTTGCCCATGCGCGAAAGCGGTCCACATGTTGCGTATTTGGCAGAGTATGATGCGCTTCCTGAGATAGGCCACGGGTGCGGCCACAACATCATCGGAACTTCAGCAATCTTCTCGGCGATCGCTCTAAGCAGACTGCGCAAGGAGCTGAAAGGGCGAATTACGGTCCTTGGAACCCCCGATGAGGAAGGGAGCGGTGGCAAGATTCCGATCATCAACTCCGGGTTCCTCAGGAGTGTCGATGCAGCAATTATGAATCACCCTTGGAACTACACGTCGCCTTGGATGCCGACGGTTGCCGTGGACAGTCTAAGGATCGAGTTTGCTGGCAAGTCGGCGCACTACTCGACCCCGCATAGAGGAGTCAACGCGCTTGACGGCTTGGTGCTAACTCTTGCTGCACTTAACGGGCTTCGGCATGGATTCAGAAATGACGTCGTATACGGTTACACAATCGATCAAGGTGGAGTCATCCCTAGTATCATTCCCGAGAAAGCCAGCGCTCGGTTGTGGATCAAGTCAACCGATCAACGAAACCTAGACGAAGTTGTCGGACGAGTGAAGGCTTGCGCCGAAGGCATAGCGAAGTCCATCGGTGCCCGGGTTAGGATCCAACATGATTTCCCGCTGTTCCAAGAATCAATCCCAAACCTGACCTTGATTCAGCGAGTTTCTCAGAATCTCGAAAGGCTGGGAATCTCGTTCAGGTCTGCCGAGGAGACCTCTCGTTCACTCGTCTACATCTCGAGCGACTACGGTAACATCAGCCATGTGGCCCCGAGCGTGTGTCCTGCGATAGCCATAGGCCCCAAGACACTCGACGTACACACAGCAGAGTTTGCTGAAGCTGCAGTCTCAAAGATGGGGCATGAAGCTCTTATGAGAATCACCAAAACCATGACGATGACAGGCTTCGATCTTCTCAGCAACAGAGAAACACTCCGAGCAGCCAAAACCGAGTTCTCCAAGTACCGTGCATCCCGGTTCACGAACGTGCCTCTCGCACACAGGTACTAGAGGAAGGACCGGCGATAGAAGATGAGGTTTGAATTTCTGGATCGCAGTCAGACCGAAACGATTCACTTAGCGAGCCTTGACATCCTTGAGAACGCGGGCGCTACCTTCCTTTCTATACAGGCTCAGAGGATCCTCGCCGACGCCGGAGCGATCGCGAATGGCAAGAATGGAAACGTCAGAATCCCTGCGAGCCTAGTCCAGGAGACACTCTGCAAGTGCCCCACGTCTTTCCGACTCTATGCGCGAAATCCGAAGCACGATCTGCAGATAGGCGGAAGCAACCAGTACATGACCTGCGGTGGAGAGTATCCATACATTCTCGACTTGGAATCGGGAAAACGTCGGCCTGCATTATCCAGCGACCTAGTGCCACTGATCAAGATCACCGACGCATTGGACAACATAAGCGTCGGTGGCAGCTACATAATAGCTCCAAGCGATATTCCAGAGCCATATCGTCACATCGAAAGGAGCGTTCTACACTACAAGTACACATCAAAAACCACTCACTGGGATACTGAAGGGTACATCGGCAACAGTGGAGAGTTGGGAGCTACCCACAATTTGGAACTGGCTGCGACAGTAGCCGGAGGAACGGAAAACCTCTCCAAGAAACCCATCGGCACTGCAAGCATATGCCCCTCGAGCCCGATGATCTATGACAGCGGCCTGACCGACGACGCAATCGAGTTCGCAAGGCATGGAGTTCCAATCCTGATAGAACCCATGGACAACGCAGGCGCAACCTCTCCGAACACACTCGCCGGCTCACTCCTTCAGACAAACGCAACGGTTCTTGCTGGGTTGGTTCTCGTTCAGCTCGTCAGGCCAGGAAATCCAGTTGTCTACGGGAGCATACCGGTCAACCTCGATCTGCGCACCATCATACCTGCCGTCGGTTGCCCAGAGACGGCGCTGCGATGCGCCGGAGGGGCAGAGATGGCGAAGTTCTACGGCCTGCCATCAGCCATGTCCGGCGGTGTAAGTGATTCCAAGGTTCCGGACGTGCAAGCAGGTTACGAGAGTGCTTTGACGATGCTGACCACAATACTAGCTGGAGCAAACTGGATTCGTGTGGTTGCAGGTGCTCTGGAGTACCACTTCACAGCGTCGCCTGAGATGCTGGTAATCCATGATGAGATATTTGGAATGGCGAAGAGGATCGCCAGAGGAATGGATGTCAGCGAAGACACGTTGGCAACATCGCTGATCAAGAAGATAGCACCACTTCGCGGACACTATTTGGCAGAAAAACATACGCTCCAGCATATCACGAGCGAGAGGTACCTTCCCAAAATTAGCGACAAGCGAACACGCGGAGACTGGGAGAAATCCGGATCAAGAGATCTGGCCAAGGTCGCCAGGGAGCGTGCAAAGCAGATCATTGCAACTCACAAACCAGATCCTCCTCTACCGAAGGATATTGAGAAGGAACTCGACGCAAAGAAGATGGAAATAGAGAAGCGGCTATCGAGGGCAACTTGACTCACAAAGAAAACTGACAAGTGCAATTCTAGGCCAAGAAGAACTCTCGGCTCGATGTCCAGAACCTTTCGTGCCAACCTCTATTAGCGCGAGGTCCCACAAAGCCATGGGATGTTGCATGGCTGAGCGAGAATTGCTCGTCTACATTGACGGCAATTTCTATCCTGAGAGCCAGGCGAAGATCTCAGTCTACGACCATGGCTTACTATACGGCGACGGGGTCTTTGAAGGAATCAGAGCATACGACGGAAGGGTTTTCAGGCTAAGAGAACACATTAGCCGGCTTTTTGAATCTGCAAAGACCATCGGGCTCACAATTCCCATGTCAAAGGAGCACCTTAGCGAGCTGTGCGCAGAGACGCTGCGCAGAAACAAACTGAGCGACGGCTATCTGAGGCTGGTCGTCTCTAGAGGAGTCGGGAAGATGGGCCTTGATCCTAGGAATTGTCAGAAGGCAACTGTCGTAATCATTCCGGCAACCTATGTCATCACACCTGCGCCGCTAAAACCCATCAAAGCTGTTGTCGTATGCACGAGGAGAAACCCCCCGTTCTGCATTCCTGCCTCCGCTAAGACGCTCAACTATCTGAACAATATCATGGCGAGGATGGAAGCAATCAATGCTGGGGCTGACGAAGCTATCATGCTAGACTGGAGAGGCTATGTCTGCGAAGGTTCAGGTGACAATGTGTTCGTAGTCAAGAATGGCAAGCTGCTAACGCCGCCACTCGAAGCCAGCATACTAGGGGGCATAACTCGGCTGACCGTACTAGAGGTTGCCACCAAGCTTGGAATAGGCGCCCTGGAGAAAGATCTGACATCGCATGACCTGTACAACGCAGATGAAGCTTTCCTAACAGGGACAGGTGCCGAGGTTCATCCGATAATACAGATCGACGGAAGGATCATCGGGACGGGCGATGAGGGACCGATCACAAAGAGAATTGAAGACGGTTTCAAGAAGGAAACCCAAAGACCCGAAAGTGGATATCCAATACGGAAGTAGGAAGCTCATTCTCTCACCTAAGGGTCCTCAACCGTATTCGAACAGTCGAGTCGCTGTTTGGGTGGCGATTTCTGGATTAGTCCTGCGGAAAAGATGCGACTCTCGATACGTTGAAGCAAGTCTGACTAGTGTTGAAGAAGCTTAATGCAAGGGAGATGCAAATGGTCAAGCAGCTCTTCAGGTCAGCACTCCCCGATCAAACACGTAGATGCCGAAACAATATCTTGACTTCTTACATGTCTCTAGGATGGACCGAGAGGTAGTTTGTCTATGCTGTGTTTTTTCATGATCCTTCTCGTGACATCGTCTAGGTTCATTTCGATATCAGTTGGTAGTGGCTCGGGTTTGTGGTCTCTGAGTATTCCTTGAGCTATTTCTCGGGCTCTTTGGACGGTGTCCTTTGCCCCCAGCTTCTTCCAAGCGCTTAGCTCTCGTCTGTCAACCAAGTCTGAGGGATTGAAGATTTCCTTGCTGAGCCATTCCATCGTATGCCTCTGGGCTAGGTAGTGCCCTCCCACTCCGACTTTTCTGATGAGATCGACGGCGAGAGTTTCATCATTCACGTCGATGCCCCTGACCAGCCTCAAGGCCATTCCGCAGATAGTGTCGTCTATCACCAATTTCTCGAAACTCTGACAATTCTCAAAATCCAACATGCCCGGACCTGATATCATGTTAATTCCCGCAAGTGCGCCTAGGGTGATGCCGATTCCCGACTCGAACCCAGATTGGGCATCAACAATCTTCGCGTCGCTCAAACCCAGGTACATGTGCGTCGGAAGACCGTAGTACTTTCCAATTTGTGCGTAGGCACAACCCATCATGATGGTTTCTATGGCGCCCAGACGTGCCGTAAGACAGCGCATATCAAAGGTTGTCGGTGAACCTCCGTAGATCACTGGTGCGCCAGGATTCGCGAGTTGTGAGATAACCAGACCACTAAGGAACTCCGCATTCAATTGGACCAGCGAGCCAGCAAGCGTGACGGGCCCTGTTGCACCCAGCTGTGGCATCGGAAGGATCTCCGCCGGGATCCCGTACTTGGCGCAATCGATAAGATTCTGAACGATGAAATTTCCCCACTTCAACGGAGCTGAAGGGCAGAGGTCAAAGATTGCCATAGGTTTCCGTGCCAGTTCCTTCTCACCCCCACGAATGGCCGCCAGCATGTCTTTCATGTCATACAGACCGTCTACGCTGAATGTGCCGGTGACTATCGGTTTTGGCGAGTTCTTCAAGACAATGTAGAGTCGATATCGGTCAACGATCGCATCCGGAACATCCGAAACCACGAGTGCCGTACTCTGGGCCTGTATATGCTCCAATCCATCAGTCAGTCGCACGAAATCTGCCAAGTCCCTCGATATTGGTCGCCTGATTTCACGAGTCTGCGAGTCAAGCAGATACAACGCTGCTGAGCCCGGATCATAGTGGACCCGATTCTCTTCAAGGAGCAGGTCGTGCTTTCCGTCGCGGCTGTACAGTCTTATTGTTGACGGAGCTTTGACCAGAGACTCGTTCACCAGATGTTGTGGAACGCGGGCAATCTTCTTAGCCCAGTCAACTTCTCCCCCAGCATCAGCAAGCAACTTCAAAGCGGCGTCGCTTTGAATCATCACGCCAATCTCCTCTAAGATCTTCAGAGACGACAGGTGTATGGTCTGTATCTGTTCCTTCGACAACAGCTGGAACCATGGTTGTTTTGAGAACGAAAGCTTCGTCATCATCACGGCCTCTTTCTGGAAGACTATATTTCAGGAAGTAAGGGAAGTTCTCATGTGTTTTTCATATTTAACGTAGTCGTGACAGAATGCCACGCAGTCACGAACTCGGTCAACCATGACGCTCGGTCGTTATCCGCGTGGGGAGACCCTCAGTGTGAGCCATACTCCAGTTTCTCAGAATAGTCGGTACACTGGCGAACAGAGGCACGTCACGCCGCCATCTCCCTTGTAAAATTCCGAAATGTCCACATCAATCGGCTCGTAGCCTGCCCCTTTCAGTTTCGCAGCTGTCTTCGGAAAGCCTGAAGGAATGAGCACTCGTCCTTCTCCTAGATAGAGAGCGTCGGCTGCGTAAGCCTCATCGCGTGGTATCGAGACGAACTCAAACCCGGGTAATGATTCCGGATCAACCAATTCTGGAACGATGAGTACTCTCTTGTTGTTCAGGTAGGTGCATCCGCACAGTAAGTGAAGAAGGCTTGTCTTGATTGGTGTCACTGCGATGCCATTAAGATACTCCGCAAGTTGCTTGATGCCATTCGCGTTGGTTCTTCTTGACTCTCCTACAAAGAATCCGTGATCCGTGACCAGGATGTCTCCTCCTTCCAGTGTGCCGGGTGCTCGTATTGATTTGACTTGAGGGATCTTGTCTTTGTGTTGGCTTAGTTCCTCAAGCAAGGCTGATTCTTCTCCTCTACGCGTCTCTTCACCGAACCTGCAGATCACATCGACGCGCGACCCTAGCAGGGCGGGGTCCTGCATGAAAACCGAGTCCGGAAAGTCGTTCAGAGGAGGCAACTCGATCACCTTGAGCCCAGATTCTCTAAGAATCGAAACATAGTCACCATGTTGCTTCTTTGCAAGCGCGGCATCGATGTCGCCTTTCGCTGGATTTGTAGAGACGCACCTCTCATAACTGCTCGCTGGTGCCCGAACGAATACTTCATCGAAGAATCTGTCCATATTGCTTACCGGCAATCGTTTGTCGTATCAGCCTTGCTGATGATAACTGGTATGGTCTTGAAGCTGCACGGCGAGCCACGGGAGACCACGATCAACGAGAAGACCCTGATGACGTGATTTCTTGACAAGAGATATACAGTGGGAGGGCCTTGCGCTGGCTGGAGGGCCGATGAATGGGAAGTCGTTTTGATCCCAGTGTTCTCTTCCGCATCCCGATGGTGTACCCGGACGGAGAGGGTTTCCATATTTCCCCGGATGGGCGGGAAGTGGCTTTTGCGTGGAACAAGACCGGTCAGTGGCAGATCTACCTCATGGAACTGGACGACAAGCATCCCAAGCAACTCACAACTGGAACCGAAAGCAGCATCTCTCCACGCTTCTCTCCCAACGGAAAGCGAATCGCGTATGCGCAGGATTATCAGGGCGACGAAAAGTTCGACATCCTCGTGCGGGACATCAACTCTGATAGGTCGGAGAACATAACGCCAGATACTGAGGACGCAATATATCCGTTCATTCGATGGTCTCCAGACGGGTCCAAGATCGCTTTCGCTTCGAACAGAGGCGGCAAGTACTCTGTGTATTCTATGCCCTCCGAAGGTGGCGAGTTTTCCCTACTTTGCGATCACAGATACGCTGACGGAGATCCGTGTTGGTCACCTGATGGTAGGCGGCTGATGCTCACCAGCATGACAGAGGGACAGGACGTGGGGGTCTTCGTGGTTCCGGCAAGCGGTGGGGAGCCTACACAGCTCGGTGACGAGAAAGGACCACTAGACGCTTCGATGCCGGATTGGTCCCCAGACAGCAAGCGCATCGTCTTCGCTTCAAGTTCGCATGGCATGTCGGACATAGGCACCTATGATCTTGCAGACCGGAATGTCGAATGGCTCACAGATTCAGAGTACGAATGCTATGACCCGTGTTGGTCGCCGGATGGACTGAATGCGGCATACAGGGAGAACCGAAACGGCGACTCCGTCACAGTTGTGCACAGACTCCATGGCGAAAAGCGTGTCTTCCAAGTCGAGCCCGGCTTACACACACAGTTGATCTTCACGCCTGACTCAAAGTGCCTGATGTTCACCTTCTCAGGCCCTCGTCGACCAGCTGATCTGTGGATCCTTGACATCAAAGACGAGAAGTTTCGTCAGCTGACTGATTCTCTGCCGCCCTCGATCGATCCGAATGCTTTCATCGTTCCGTCAGCAGTCCAGTACCCAAGTGCAGGAGGACGCGCGATACCTGCTCTGCTGTACAAGCCATCGACTCAGACGAAGACTGCGCCGGCAGTCGTCTACATTCACGGTGGCCCGAGCGCTCAACACGACAATGACTGGTATCCATCAGTTCAAGATCTTGTCGGAAGAGGCTTCGTAGTTCTTGCTCCGAACTATCGTGGGAGCACGGGCTACGGAAAGGAGTTTCGTGAGGCCAACCGTTTCGTGATGGGCACAGACGACTTGGCTGATGTCGTCGGTGCGGCAGTTTTTCTCAAGAGTGAGGGTCTCGCAGATCGGGGGCGCATTGCAGTCACGGGGATATCATATGGCGGCTACTTGACGATGTGCGCTCTGACGAGACATCCAAGTCTGTGGGCGGCAGGGTCGGCTCTGTTTCCGTTTCTCAACTGGTTCACAGAGTTCGAGAACGAACGAGAAGACTTGCAGTATTGGGACCGCGAGAACATGGGTGACCCTGTCCGGAACGCGGATAGGTTCCGAGAGGCTTCGCCACTCTTTTTCATGGACGGAGTACAGGCGGCCGTACAGATAGTCGCCGGAGCGAACGATCCGAGATGCCCTATGTCGGAGTCGGTTCAAGCGAGGGATGCTCTCCGCGAACTCGGCAAGCCGGTGGACTTCTTGGCCTACAATGATGAGGGCCACGGTTTCAGAAACACAGAGAACAGGGTAGATGCCATGAAGAAGAGGGCGTCGTTTCTGGAGAAGCATCTGGGGATCTCCTAGATCACCTACCCCAACGCAACAGTTGTAGCGTCCGTCAAGAGGGCCTGCCTTGCTCATAGCCTTCCGTGTTTCCTCATTATCTCCAATGCTTCGTCTAGGGGCAGACCTTGTGAGACGTTGTCATCGCGCCCCTTCATCGTCTCGCTCTTGAAGATTGAGTTGAGGATTGCCTCCTCGGTTGCTTCTACTGTTGCTCTGAAGAGTTCGTCCAGAACCTTTGCGTTCGCCGCGTCCATATTTGTCGAAAGTGACGTGTCAGAGGCTCTCATTCTTCTCGCCGTTGAGAATGCTATAGAGATGTCACCACTTGAGTTGGAGGAGGTTGATCCAACTCTTCCCAGCGCAAGAGGAACACGTGCCGCGATTCTCCTCAGCTGCGACGGAATCAACGGTGCGCTCGTGGCAATGACGGTGATTATCGAGCGGTCGTTGCTTGGGCGCTTCTCTTTGGTTTGGACTTCCTTTCCTACAGGAACGCCGTCGACTACTAGGTCGGAGCTGCTGCCAAAGTTTGCCACAACCAATGCTCCAAGGATGTGGCCGCCAAGGTTGCCGGGCGTCTTCCGTGAGGCTGTGCCTACTCCGGCCTTGAAACCCAGAGCAGACATGCCCGTTCCCGCACCTACCGACCCCTCAGCCACGTTCCGGCCCGCAACCTTGATGGCTTCAAGAACGTGCTCTCGCTTGACATGTCTTCCTCGGATGTCATTGAGGTAGCTGTCATCGCATTCACCTACTACCGGCAAGATTACCTCGGCTTGATCTCCGATGTCCGGGTTTCTTTCCAGCATGTACTCAACGATCGCGTCGTGAACGAGTCCGACATTCAATGTGTTGGTGAGAGCTATTGGCGTCTCTAGGATGCCCCACTCCATGACCTGAAGCGCGCCTGTGAGCTCGCCTGCACCGTTCTGGACATGCACGCCTGCTGCCAGTTTTTCTTCGTATACGTTGCCATCGTGTGGGAGGACTACGGTAACCCCGGTTCGGATTGGGCCGTGTCCAGGGATCAGTTTCCCACTCCCCTGCACTAGCGTGGCGTGCCCCACTGAAACGCCTGACACATCTGCTATCGAATCATTCTCTCCGCTGTCGAGTATTCCGATCCTGACTCCACATTCCCTGACTCGGCGGCGCAACTTAATCGCCGCTATTGATGACTACGACAGAGTACTTCTCGTTTCCTCGTGGGATGGACACAGAAGAGAGAGGAGACCCCTAGGGCGTCGTTGTGGATGGTTAAACGAGCACAGGGTCCGCGAACCTGGTCTCGCTGTCGCATATGGGCGCTCGTGGAGAAGACATTTGACCAACATCGCTCGATGTTTGCCTTGTCGCTGACGAAGTCTTTCGAAAGGAACAGGTGCTGAAAGGATGAAAGGCCGCTTCAATCTGAGGGCTGAGTACAATCTTCGCGTCCGCATGCGAGACGGCGTCAATCTTTCCGCTGATGTCTACCGACCTGCCACTGCGGGAAGATTCCCTGTGCTCCTCTCACGCACCTACTACGGCAAGTCAAGCCATGACCTTGGAGATGTCAGTTCAAAGGAGTTCATCGAGTACTTCGTTAGTAGAGGATACGTGGTTGTGATCCAGGACTGCAGAGGACGCTACGACTCTCAGGGAGAGTTCTACCCTGAGATACATGAAGCGGACGACGGATATGACACGATAGAGTGGTGTGCCAAGCAAGCCTGGTCGAACGGCAGGGTGGGCATGTTCGGTTGCTCCTATCCAGGCTGCGTCCAATGGTACTGCGCCCACCTCAACAATCCGCACCTGAAGT
>JBAVVE010000030.1:0-26211 GCA_049697135.1 Bathyarchaeia archaeon
CATCCATACCGAATGTGTCGTCTCTCACCTACAACGTGGTGGCACGAGTTGTCAAGGATGAGCCGAACGTCGCAATTCGGCCGGGCCAATTTGTGAGACTGATCTGTGACACGTGTGGGCAGGAGATTAAGGGTGAGCTGGTTACACTCATGGTCGGAGACCGAAACCGTTACTTCTGCTGCAAGCCATGCCTCACAGAATACAAGGAGAGGTACGGAGGCAAAATCACCAAACTCTCGCTTGAGCACAAGGAATAGGCCGATTCAGATCGCATTCTCCTTCTTGCGATTGCATACTATGCCGTCTTGGAAGGACTGAATCTAGACAGCAGAAGCGAGTTCCCGACAACAGTGACTGAGCTGAAAGCCATCGCTGCCCCCGCAAGGAATGGTAGATAGTCGTAGATTCCCGCCCCCAGAATCGGGACGAGCGCTCCAGCTGCGATAGGTATCAGGACAGTATTGTAGGCGAAAGCCCAGAACAAGTTCTGTTTGATTTTCCGGAGCGTTCGTTTGCCAAGTTCAATTGCACCGGCGACACCTCTTGGATCGTCCCCTATCAGGACTATTCCAGCGGTTTCAACTGCGACATCAGTTCCGCTTCCAATTGCAATACCGACGTCGGCTGCGGCCAAAGCGGGCGCGTCGTTCACTCCGTCTCCCACCATTGCAACGCATCTACCCTCGCGCTGTATCTCTCTTACAACCTGCGCTTTCTGATCAGGGAGCACCTGTGACAGTACCCGCTCGATCCCGACTTTTCCAGCGATTGCTCGCGCTGTTCTTTCGTTATCACCTGTTAGCATAATGACTTGGATCTTCATGTTCTGAAGCTGCCTGATCGCGTCTCGAGCGTTTTCCTTGAGAGTGTCCGCGACTCCGATCAGGCCGACCAGGGCACCGTCAACTGCGAGAATCATTGCTGTCTTGCCGTCGTTCTCAAGACCTGATAGTCGCTTCTCAACCTCCGGGGGTATGATCACATCTATCTCAGATGCGAGTGCTCTATTTCCAAGCCCTATGTCATGACCATCATAGCGGCAATTGACACCTTTGCCCGGTATTGCCTCGAAAGACTTGGGGTCAGGTACCTGCAGTTTCAGTCGATTGGCCTCACGCTGGATCGCCTCGCCCAAGGGATGCTCGGACCTTCTCTCCGCTATCGCTGCGTACCGTAGGACCTGATCATCCGCAAAGCCGCTGAAGGCGGTGATGTCAGTTACCGCCGGTTGGCCCCTTGTCAGCGTCCCTGTCTTGTCGAATACTACAGTGTCCACTTTGTGTAGTGTCTCGAGATACTCGCCACCTTTGATCAGTATTCCATACTGCGCTCCTTTCGCAGTCCCCACCATGACGGCTGCAGGTGTGGCAATTCCGAGGGCACACGGGCAAGCGATGATGACCACTGAGACGAAGGCGAGCAATGCAGAGTTCAATCCGATGTGGCCGACAAAGTACCAACTCAACGCGCAGACAGTGGCGATCACCAGGACGACTGGCACGAAGTAGCCTGACACTCTATCCGCCAGTCTCTGGATTGGCGCCCTTGCCATCTGTGCTTCCTCCACGAGCTGGATGATCTTGGAGAGAACAGTGTCCGCCCCGACCTTCTCAGCCTTCGCTCGCAGGAACCCGGTCTTGTTGATCGTGCTCCCGATGACATGGTCGCCAGTTTTCTTCTCGACCGGTATGCTCTCCCCCGTAATCATGGACTCGTCGACGGACGTGTGGCCTTCAAGTACAATTCCGTCAACTGGGATTCTCTCTCCAGGTCTGACAAGGAAAATGTCACCAACTTCCACTCCTTCGACAGGGAGGTCAGCCTCGATCCCTTCACGCACGACACGAGCGGTCCTCGATTGAAGGTCCAGCAGTTTTCTGACAGCCTCAGAGGCTTTGCCTTTACTCATGTGCTCTAGGAGATTCCCGACCAGAACCAACGTGATGATCAATGCGGCAGTGTCGAAGTATATGCCGCTTGAAGAGAACGCTGAAGGAATCACGGTGACAATGAGGCTGTAAACCCACGCCGCAGTTGTCCCTACGGCTATCAGCGTGTCCATGTTTCCCATGCGGTTCTTCAACGCATCATAGGTTCCCCTGTAGAACCGGTATCCCACTATGAACTGTACAGGTGCACTCAACAACAGCAGCAGGTAGTTGTTGAGGGATTGCGGTAGAACCGGCACGTAGGTAAGCAGCAGAGTGGGAGCAGTCAAGACTGCACCTATTGAGGCAAGCGTCTTGAGCTTCTGCAGCTCAACCTCGGGTTTCTCGAATTGCCTGAGGCAGCTTTCGCTGCAGAAGTAATACGTCGTGCCATGGAAGTCCTTCTTGGTCTTCGCTGTCTTCTCATCGACGTACATTCCGCATATGGGGTCCTTCATCTAGTTGCTCAGCTCCCAGTGGGGGCTTGACTCCGCCTTTACCAGACTCCCTCTTGTTTCCCGAAGCTACACCAACAGATCGTTCCACGCACGGTTTCTCGACGCTCGTGCACGTCAGCTAACATCGTGAAGGATCATCCGAAGATAAAGGAATGATCAGTTCACTCTCACAAGGTATTCCGAGTCAATGTTGACAATCCGCAAGAATTCGTATGCATGGATGCCGCGGATCACCATGCACGCGGCAAGCGGATTTATAACAGCACCCTTTGACATAGGCGTCTCAGAAGAGGACAATCCGTGACCTGCTCAATGCTGTCGCGGCTTCTTCCCTTCCTCGTGTCTCTGATCTTCTGGAGGAAGAAGCCAAGGCAGAACGTACCAGAACCTGCCGAAATGGCTAGGCTCAAGATTGAGCAGACGGTCAAGGAATCAGATGCATCTCGCTCTCGTGAGATACTCAAGGTGCTCACACTGGAACGTGAGATCATTGGAACCGCCCTCACAACGATCTACGAGTCTGAAGTACAGGGCATAATCACACATGATGAACGAGATCGGCTCATTGACAAGTACTCCTCAGACCTAAAGCAACTAGAATCCAGAATCTCCGAGCACCAGAGAATCGTTGACATGTTCGACCTGGAATCCGCAAAGAAGGAGCTCACGTCCAGTTTTCGCGAGAAACTGTCCGAAATAGACAAGAGGCTCGCGGATCTCCGACAGGGAATCGCGCCGGCGCCTTCTCTCGCCACTGCCGCGAATACCGAAGCTGTCAAACCTAGTGAGGCAGTTGGACTACCCTCAGAGTCTGGCCTCAAGCCTGCCGTAGCAGAGCTGCAGGACGCCAAGACGAAGACGGAGAAGAAGATGGAGGCCATCAGGGAGGAGGTTCTCAAAGCAATGGAGCGTCTCGAGCAGATCGAGTCGGAGGGCTAGACATTGAGCTGGGTCGAGACAGCGAAACGTGCAGCGATCATAAGGGCACTTGAAGAGATACGAGACGCACATGTGATTGGGATAGGAAGCGGTACAACGCTGGAGCTTCTGGTCGGCGACCTCGCCAAGACGGTGAAGAGTAGAAGCCTCGAGCTGAAGCTTGTTGCGACCTCTCATCAGATCGAGTCAGCGATCATCAGAGCCGGACTGACAGCTGTGGATCCAAACGATGTGCCGGAGATTGACTTGGCACTTGATGGAGCAGACCAAGTTGAGTCCCAAACACTCAACCTCATCAAGGGAGGAGGAGCAGCGCTGACGAGAGAGAAGATCATTGATACCGCGGCAAAGAAGTTGGTAGTCGTCGTTGATGAGAGAAAGCTGACTCAGACCTTGGGCAAGGGCCAAGTGGTTCCAGTCGAGGTCATTCCCTTTGCCCATCGGCTCGTAATGTCGAGGCTTGCCGAGTTGGGTGGAAAGCCAAGACTAAGATGCGGCAAAGACGCAAGTCCGGTTGGCACGGACAACGGGAACTTCGTGGTCGACGTGGATTTTGGCCCAATCAGGGACGCTCTTGCTCTGGATCGAGAGATGAGATCGATTCCAGGTCTCTTGGAGACGGGACTATTCTTGGGTCTGACGGATCGTGTCTACGTCGGACTCAGAGATGGGACAGTTCAAGTCCTCCAAGCCAAGTGACTTGGCCATTGGCCGCCCGGAACAGGCAGAGATCCAAGGAGCGTGTGTGGTGCCGGGAGGGAGCGCCTAATCCTAGGAGTCGGTTCTCACCAAATTTCGCGTTTAGCTGCCTTAAAAGGCTGGGTGGGAGACCGAATGATCGGAAATGGACGGCACAATTAGAGACATACACAACTACCCAGTGAGACTGAGTCGAGCCATTCGCCACCTCCTGAATAACAACAAAGTATCGAACGAAAACAGGCTCGCTATCCTGAGGTTCACTGCGCACATGGGCGTAGTTGAACGAGTCTGCATGGCTCGCATGACATTCTATGTTCCGAAGCTGGAGAGGCTTGCAGAGCTGCTCGGAAAGAACTTCGTAGACGCGACTGAAGACGACATACGTTCGGTTGTGGGAAAGCTGAACACCATGAAGGTACGGCTCGTGAGGAAGAAGGGCGAACAGGTACTAGCTTCAGACAGACCATTGCCATTACAACATCTAAGTGTTTTCGTCCGGATAGAACACTCTTCATTGATAGATTGTGAGAACGACTTCATGCGGAGTAACTTCGTCCTCGTCACATGTCGCAGGAAGGTAGAGTAGATCAAAGAAGACAAATCTAAATCCTGTTGATCTTCCTACACACACTACCCTAACACTTCCCTTGGAGCCAACACAGCTAGCGAGCGACGGACCAAAGGCGAGAAGCGAGCGGGAACCAAATGGATGGTTCAGATTATAAGCGCAGAAACACAGGTGGAGATCCAGAGGATTTGTCGGTTGAGCCCGCGCAACGAGCGGAAAACACGAACGAGCGGACGTAGAAAACCCCGACCATCAGGGAAGGCAAGACGAAGAAGACGTAGAGAAGACGCAAGACATCCTCGGTTGTCCCAACGCATTACGCATTACGAGTGGAAGGAGGAGCGGACTGACAAGGAGCGGAGGCCGCGAACACGCGGAGTCGAAGGAAGAACGCTCCAACTTCGGGGGAAGGGAGCAAGACGATCAAGGAGCCGAAGTCGACAGAAGCCACGTGCGTGGAAGGGGGGAAGGGGGAAGAGACAAAGGAGATTGAGCCGTTCCCCGAGCAGGCGTCTTCGTTAGAATGAATGCTCTGATGTCGCGTCAAGCAAGCAGAATTTCTGGCGCTCTATGCCAACCCTTCATCATTGTGTTCTACGTCTTGTTCCACACTCGGATCGAAGACCAGATGCCGACAAGCGAAGTCGTGTCTAGGGACTCTAACGTATGCCGAGCAGCATCAAGACCGTCGCTGTCGCTGCAGTCCTTGCTGACTGACTCAACCCTCGACACTTTCTCGTTCCTTATCGTTTCGTCGCTCGCTTGTCTTCTCTTTCTCGTTGCATGCGTCGTGAATTGGAGTCCGTCATCCGGCGGTTTCTTCTGGGGGGGCGGAACGGAACTCTTAGAAGGGTACGAGTCGAAGATGAGGTAAGGAAGCGATCTTTGTCATGCCCAAGCGGGGTAAGTCTCAATCCAAGGTACGAAGGCGACGGAGTGGGAGAGTCTTCGCTGTGCGTCCGTATCTAGAGAGAGCGCAGGCTTTCTCTCTGGACGATCTAGCAGAACTGCGAGAACAAGCTGCGAAAGAGGCCAGGGAACGCCCCTTGCTGACGCTGGCACTTGCTTTCGTCGCGGGGATGATATTCGGCATTAGCGTGTCTCGACGCTAGACCTGGCAAAAAGACAGGCGGGCAATCGAAGGAGATGACTTCGGAGGGATTCCTATGAGTACAGAAGTCTTCAAGATAACAGACCTACTCAGAGAGAAGTACAAAGCGCATGTTGAACCGGCTGCTGACTTGTTCGGAGTGGAGTTGATCCGGTCGCTTCCAAGAGAGAGTTCGGTAGACAAAGAGCATGATGTCTTGTTGAGTATTGAGTTCACGGTTGACCCGAAAACAGGTAGGATGCTAGGTCAGACCAAGATATTCGAGATTGAACTGAAGACATCCACTCAAGTGTTGGAAAGCAGAGACAGGACGAAAGAGTACGAGAAGCATAGCTTCGTAGTCGATCTCACGGAGAGAATCCAAGCAGACATGCGGAGCAGTCGTCCGAACATCGCTAAGGCGGCGACAGAGCAGGAGAAAATCGAGCAGAGACACTCCCTGGAGGATGATCCTGCTAAGGTACGACGTACACGTTGGGGAAAGCATTGAAGCGAACCGAGCCGCAGACCTTTTTCCCCTGTCTTTGCGGCGGACTAGACGGGCGTTTTCAAACTCTTGATTGTGTGTGCGCACCATGAATGGCACATAGAGGACGATAATTCAAATCAAGAGTGATAGAACCACGTGTATGCCGTCGCAAAAAAAGAGGGAAAAGGGTGAGTATTGAGGCTCTAGGCAAAGATCGCTGCGATGATGCTTGCTACGCCTTGTGAAACAATCGTACTAATCGATATGACTATGGCGGCCATGACTATGCCGACTGCAGCGTTACCCTTCTTCAGCTCCGCCCATTCGTCGAGTTCCTTGGTTAGCCTACCGAAAACCCATAGGCCGACGTATTGCATGACAACTGCCAGCGCAAGTGCAAGCACGAGCTGCACGAAACCGACTCCTATGCCGATCAAGTCGAAGGTTCTGAAAAGCCCGATGACTCCTGGGCCGACAATTATGGCAACTGAGATGAATATTCCAGCCACGTATATTGCCACAGCATAGTTGCCTTTCTCTATCTGTTCCCATTCATCGATTGCTTTCGTAAGCTTTCCCAGAACCCAAGATGCAATGTACAGCCCAACGATAGCGAAGATTATGGCCATGACAAGTCTCAGTAAGGCTAGCCCGATCAATGCGATATCCATAGAAATCCTCGTAGCATCATAAGCCCAATCATCCTACATAAGACTAACGCCAAAGGCTCATCTTTGGATCTCTAAGATACTTGCCTGTTCTTCATGCCTGTTTTCCAAAATGCGCTTCACTAGAGCGATAAGTATGGATTGTTAGGGGAAACCTACTTTGACCTTAACCTACCTTACGAGGACAGGCTAGCAAGAGACTTGCTACAACTATGAGCGTCCACACATGGCGCTAGATCATTCAAGACCAGCAGAAGTATACTTCAACACTGTGCCAAATGTCATGGGCTAACACACTGTATCGCGTTGTATCGCAAAGTTCTAAATCCACTATGTTGATGACTTTGTCCAGCAAAGGTTGGCTCTGCTCGGATCCATTTAGGTGTTCACGATTTGACTGATGCTACTCTGGTATTCCTCCTCGCCACAGTCATAATCGTGATTGGGGCGGTTAGCAGTTATCTCTTCAGGAGAACAGGCATACCGGACATGCTCTTCCTGGTTTTGCTTGGTATCGCTGTCGGCCCTGGCTTGGGTTTGATAAGCGCTGAGCAGATTGAATCTCTCGCCCCGTTCCTCGCAGTTCTTGCAGTTGTCATAATACTTTTCGACGGTGGGTTGGGCTTGAGTATTCACAAGGTGGTTGCTCAAGCGCCGAGAGCTACCGCACTCGCCGTCTTTGGATTCACGTTCAATGTCGTGGTTGTGATGTTTTTCGCCAAGTACTTCATGGGATTGCGCCTGCTCGATGGTGCCTTGCTTGGAAGCATCCTAGGCGGAGGTAGTTCTGTGATAGTCATCGGTGTTGCCAGACAACTCGGAATAGGCGAGGAGGGCTCAATAACCTTGATACTTGAATCCAGCATTACCGATGTCCTCTGCGTTGTCGGCGCGCTTACGCTTATCGGAATCATATCGGCTGGTATGCCTCCCTCGGAGGCCCTCGTTCGTGAGGTATCGGCGAAGTTTACGACAGGTCTCGTACTTGGTGCAGTAGCGGGATTGGCATGGCTAAGTATCCTACCCAAATTGGTTGAAGAACCCTACAGATACATGGTCACCCTAGCCGCTATCTTCCTCACCTATTTCGCTTCGGAAACTTTGGGAGGCTCAGGAGCCATCTCAGCCTTAATGTTCGGAATTGTGTTAGCCAATTCCGCTGGCATTCGCGCGCTTCTGAAGCGCCCAGGGAATGAAGTCGTGGACGGGTCGTTTCGAAGGCTTGAAGCCGAGATCGTATTCTTGGTGAAAGCTTTCTTCTTTGTATACCTAGGCCTCATAGTCACGCTTGGCAAACTGGACCTAATTCTCTTGGCGCTCATACTTTCCATACTTCTCTTGGCAACGAGGTCAGTGGTCGTGTCAATGTCAACTGTCAAGAGCGGAATGGCAAAGGAAAGAGGAACAATGACCCTAATCTGCGGGCGTGGCCTGGCAGCGGCCGTCTTATCAGTTCTGCCCGCCCAGTACGGATTGTTCAATGCGGAGCTCTATCCCCCGGTAACCCTATTGGTTATCATTTTCACAGCCATCATAACCTCCATTGGAGCCGCAAGGTCGAGGAAAACTACGGTACCTGTAACTGAAATGCCCAAATAATCCGTCAGCTAACCACAATGCTGACCCCAGGCGATAAGCGGCATAAAGGGTAGGAACCGAACTTCTAGAATTGGTGCCGGGAGGGGGTATCGAACCCCCGACTTCTGGGCCCTATGCTCTCCAGATTATGAGTCTCGCCAATCCAGCTCTTGCTGGCGCTCTACCAGCTGAGCCACCCCGGCGCCGCCCATACGGTGAGCCAGCTCGTACATTAAATCTTACCCGAAATGACGAATCAGGCCATTCATGTCATGCGAAGCCGTTCCGAGGGCAAACTTAAGGCAATGTGCGACTTACTCGGACTTTGGTCCATGAGGAATCAAGATTGAGTGAAACCGAGTTTCACTTCCTCACGCTCGACGATGTCAACACGAGTGGCAGGACCGTCTTCGTAAGAGTAGATATGAATTCCCCGCTTGATCCGTCAGGCAAGAAGATTCTCGACGACACGCGAATCAGGATGACTCGTGAAACCCTAGAGCGGCTCAAGGATGCAAAGGTCGTTGTTGGATCTCACCAAGGTCGACCGGGAGACGAGGACTTCACATCACTGGAAGCTCACGCGAGGCTCCTACAGAAGTATGTCTCACAACCAGTCAAATTCGTTGAGGACGTAATAGGTCCTGAGGCCAGAAATCAGACCAAGAGTCTCAGAGTCGGTGAGATACTAGTTCTGGATAACCTTCGTCTTTGCTCGGAGGAGAACGTCTCCGCTCCGCCGGACGTTCTCGAGAAGACGATCATGGTTCAGCGCTTGGCCGGATTGCTTGATGTGTATGTGAACGATGCCTTCGCAACCGCGCATCGTCTACAGGCGTCGATCGTGGGCCTACCGCGAGTCGTTCAGGCGGTGGCAGGAAAACTCATGGCCAGAGAGTTGGAAGCAATGAAACAGGCCTATTACGATCCTCGACGACCGAGCGTCTACGTCATTGGAGGAGCAAAGGCTGAGGACAAGCTTCCCATAATCGATAACATTCTCAAGAAAGGCAGGGCTGACAGGGTGCTTGTGGGAGGAGTTGTCGCAAATACCTTTCTCAGGGCATCAGGAGTTAGTTTCGGCGAAGCAGAGAATCGTAAGTTGGAGAAGGCTCCTGACTTGCTGGAGAAAGCGCGAGCAATCCTCGCGAAGTACAAAGAGAAGATCGTGCTGCCGAGGGACTTGGCCGTCCTAAGAGATGGGAAACGCGTGGATGTCTCACTTGGGCAGAGAATCGAGGGAGATCTTGTTCGGGACATCGGGAAAGAGACATCCCACGAGTACGCGCAGATCATCAAGGGGGCGAAGACGGTTGTTTCAAGCGGCCCGCTCGGCGTCTTTGAGGAAAAGCAGTTCGACGTTGGGAGCAGAACCGTACTCGAAGCGATGGCAGGAGAAGACGCCTTCACAGTTGTTGGCGGCGGACATATGGGAAGCTACGCGAGCATGCTCAGAATTGGTCAGCGTCTTTCTCATGTGAGCACCGCGGGGGGAGCAATGTTGACGTTTCTGGCAGGGGAAGAGTTGCCAGGCGTCAGGGCGCTGGTCGAGTCTGCCCACCGAGGGATCGCTAGGTAGAGCAAAAGCTGGATATCACTGGTCTAGGAACGAATGACGGGTGAGTGCACTCAGGAATGTGCGGTATCTTCGGTTGCGCCCTGAAAAAGGGAAATGCTGCGCCTTTGGTACACGCCGCTTTGAAGAGGCTTGAATACCGTGGCTATGACTCCGTGGGTGAAGCCACAATAAGCGATGGTAAGCTCTACGCGAAGAAGGATCGGGGGAAAATCGATGAAGTTCACAGAATCCACAACTTGGATGATCTGCCGGGAAGCATTGGCATTGGGCATACATGATGGACCACGCATGGTGCGCCCCTGCAAGTCAACGCGCATCCCCATCTAGACTGTGATGGACAGATAGCCGTGGTACACAATGGCATCATCGAGAACTTTGCGGAACTGAGGCTCGAGCTGGAGACCCGTGGTCATGTTCTCAAATCCAAGACTGATACGGAGGTGATAGCTCACCTCATTGAAGATGCTTTGAAGAGCAGCGCTTCTTCAAGCCTTGCAGACGCTGTTCTGGAAACTGTGAAGAGGCTTGAGGGTTCATACTCCATCGCCGCAATCTCGACAGCTGACCCTGAGAGTGGCCAAGAAGAGAGGGAAAGTCTCCCAAGATGAGATGGACTACCTGGGCGAGAGACTGACGAAGCTGCCGCACGATGCTGAGACAATCATCCGGACACAGGAAGAAAAGGTGAAGGAGATCGCAAAGAAATACAGGGATGCAAAAGCGTTCCTTTTCTTGGGACGCGGAATAAGCACAGCCACCGCCTACGAGGGCAGACTCAAGCTCATGGAAATATCGTACCTACCCGCGATAGCACTGCCAGCAGGGGAAAGTAAACATGGCCCGATAGGGTTGGTGGAACCCGGGTTCCCTGTTGTGTTCGTTTGCCCCAGAGGTGAGACTCACAAGGCCGTGATTGGGAACATAATGGAGATGAAAGCCAGAGGAGCATCCGTAATTGCGGTTGTGGAGGAAGGAGGCGAGGAAATCCAGAGGCTGGTTGACGATTACGTTGAAGTTCCCAAGGGGATTGCCGATGTGCTGTCCCCCATACTCTTCGTTGTTCCCCTGCAACTTCTAGCCTACTACATGGCTGTGGAAAAGGGACACGACCCAGACATGCCGAGAAACCTTGCCAAATCCGTCACAGTAAAATGAGAGAGATCCGAGGCTACCTCCTGCTTCTTGGAGACTTTGACTACTGACAGAGCTACTCGCAGCTCGGTACGCTACGAATCGGGGATCTAGACCGCTATCTTCTCGAAACCAGCAATCTCGCATATTTCGATGAGGATCTCCGACCAGTCTCCGTGAACCATCAGCATGTGATGTTCGACTCCCGAGCTCGTGACTGTCTTGAGGAAGTCGTCAACTCTGGAGTCAAGTCTGACTTCGAGCGGGTTTCCTCTCACTATCTGCTTTGTGCGGAGCGCTTCTCCTGTGGCTATGAACATACGGTATTTCCCCGCACAGCTTCCCATTCGTGCGATTGTTACACGGCCGGGTCTCACAGGAAACTCAACAGTCGCGCCAATGCCCTCGTCATGTTTCCTGATACTGATCTCGTTCTTCTTAGACGCCAGAGAGGGAGCGGCTGCGCCGCAATGATAAGTTAGAATAGTGTTTTTCTTCTCGTCTAAGTGGAAGACATCGCAGAGGTAGACCGGTTGTCCTGTGAGACGCTGAAGCGTCAGCATTGTCACAGTAGCGTTGACATCCCCCTCACATCCACCCGGGATTCCCATATCCGAAAGTCTCGAAAGCGCAAAGCATGAAGTGAACTGCAGCTCTGGCCAGCATTTCACAGCTACGGCATCAAGTTTGTTGCTTTCCACAAGTTGCTTCAGGCCCAGGAAGATCCTGCCGTCCCTGATTCTCTCTTCAGGAGTCAAGTCCATGATTCTGTTTGTAACTTCTTGGTGAGTCCTCTTGGCCTCGCTCTCTGCTATCCTCTGCGATACTGCATTCAGTTCGCTCAGGTCAATGTGGACAAGTTCGGTGCCGACATGCTGTTTGAGCGCAACTTCGTCTACAGATCCATCGTAGAATCCAGGAGAATGGTATCCCACGATTCCGAGTCTGGAGGTTCTGAGTGCTTTCAACACTCTGACTGCTTCGATTGTGTTCTTCAGTCTGCCGAATGCTTTCTGATCTGTGGGTTCTCCAAAGATGACTTTGAATCGCATTCCCATTTTGGACAATGCACTTGCGTTCATTATGGCTCCAACTAGTCCTCCACTTCTTGATGGGCCACCCGGCGGGCCCTTCAAGGCTACTTCGGGAACAGCCCAGAACACAACTGGAACTTTCACATTCTGCACGAGGTTTGTCATGACCGGATCTTGCGTGAAAGTCCCAACGAGCACAACCAGAAGGTCTACATCAGCTCTCCTCATTCTTTCTGCGGCCGAAAGGGCTTCGCCGGATTCAATGACTGGGCGATCATGTGTAACGATCTCATGTCCGAGCTGGCTCAGCTTTCTCAGAAGGGAGTCCCTACACTCCTGAGTATACTTCATGTCCAGAGCGGCGATCCCGGTGTGAACGAGGCCTAACTTGAACGATGTCATATCCAGAACTCTCAGAAGATCGTTTGTCCCAGTCGCCATTTCTTAAGGCTTGCCACACGAGTCGGTTACGATCCGAAAGCGACCATCGAAAGTACTATCAATCATGAAGCCTTCTCTGGGGACGGTCAGGATTCTAGTCGATTCAACTGGCAAGAGGTCAGGGTTGTGAATTCCAGAGAGCGTGTCCTGAAGGCGCTTGCCCTCCAGAAATCCGATAGAGTGCCCGTGGTCCCGTTCATCATAACCTTCGCAGCCAAGTATGCGGGTTTCAAGTTCATCAACTACGCCAAGGACTCGGGCATACTAGCGAAGTCTCAGATCGCTATGGCACGAAGATTCGGGATTGACGCTGTCTATGTGGACTCTGATCCAGTGATTGAGATTGAAGCCATGGGCGCCGAGATCAGATACCCTGAAGACGAATCCCCGATGGCCTCAAGACCGGCTGTTAGAAGATCAAGTGACATGCAATCGCTGAAGATGCCTGATCCTGAGAAAGACGGCAGACTGCCGGTCTGGTTGGACGCGATCAGGATATTGAAAGAAGAGGTAGGAGACGAGTTTGGAGTCTTTGGGAGTCTCAATGCTCCATTCCAGGCAGCCGCACAGTTGCTGGGGATTACTGAGACATGCATGTACTTGTATCGAAACCCAGGACTTGTCTACGAGGTACTGGATCTCACAACCGAAGTGATTCTCAGTTTCATGAAAGCGGAGATTGAGGCGGGCGCGGATGCGATAGTGCTGGGGGACGCAATATCGTCTCCGACTGTCATATCGCCCAAGCATTTTGGGCAGTTCAGCTTCCCCAATATTCAGAGAGTCATCGGCCAGGCGCGAGGGAAAGTGCCCTTCATTCTGCACATCTGTGGAGACGCAACACGAATCATTGACAAGATGGTCGAGACGGGAGCTCGATATCTCGAAGTCGACTCCTATGTTGACTTGGCCCAAGTCAGGAAGAAACACGGTAACTCCGTCGGTATCATAGGCAACATTAGCCCCAACTTGCTCCTAACCGGCAATGCTGAAGCAGTTGAACAGAGTTGCCGAGAAGCAATCGAAGCGGCAGGTCTCACGGGGGCCTACATCCTGGGGTCCGGCTGTGAACTGCCGAAGAATACCCCTCACACAAACTTGGACACGATGGTCAAGGCGGCGGAGAAGTACGGAAGATACTCCTAACCTCAATTACTCGTCTCCAATGGTCGTTCGATTATCGTCATTCAGTCTTCACAGAACAACGAGTGCTGCTCGTCAGGTCACGAGAAGGGATACTTGCCGTATTTGGCGCCGGTTCGTATCATCGTCAGAAAGTTCTCGAGTTTCACCCCATCATGTATTGAGTTGCTTGAGCCTAGAATGAGCCCTCCTCCCGTTGCCGCAGAGTCAATCACGTGCTTTGATTCTGCGGCAACCTCAGAAGGCGAAGCGTGTGTGAGAGTGTTGCCACAGTCAACGTTGCCAAGAAGGCAAAGTCTGTCGCCATACTTGCGCTTGAGAAGCGCAATGTCCATTCCAGCATCGGGTTCTATGGCCTGATAGCCATCGATCCCGAGCGCTACTATGTCTTCAAAGACGGGCATCGTGTTTCCATCTGAGTGTATCATGACCGGCGTGCCTGTTCGTCTGACCACATCGATTTCTCGAGCAAGGAATGGGAACATGATCTCCTTGAGATCTCTAGGATTGATCAGTGGACCATGGCTGTCGGCCATGTCCTCTCCAACTATTATTGTGTCAACACCCATCTCCGCCAACCTCTTGGCTTGGACACAGTTGAACCGAGTGACCAACTCAAGAAGATCGAGCGAGAAACTACGGTCCCTGTAGATCTTTGACATGAAATCAGCAAGTCCGACAGTCATGTATGACGTCAGGAATGGACCGTCCACATAGCCTGCCACAGCCATGCCCTTCTCTCTGGCGAATCTGACGATCTCTCTCGCCAGCGATGTCCGCCCCGGGTCTTCAGGATCAATCGCTCGAATTCGCTCAAGATCTTCACGGGACTTCACCGTTCCGCCGATGTACCACGACAGCCCCGTAACACCGGGCCGATCCTCCCAGATTCGACCAAACTCGTCCACCCACCTGTTCGAGCTGATTCTTTCTGGGACAAAGCCTTGGCGGTAGTTCTCTGGGAAGCCAGCTGATGCAGGTACCATGTCGAGTCCTGCCGCTGCATACGCGTCGACTGTGTCACGCGCCAAAGTACCCAATTCATCTGATGTCATGCATCCCAAGGCTGCCGAGACAGTCGGTCGGTTGATGAGCTTCTCAATCGTCGCAAGATTCACGCCGAGTTCAAAACACGGGACTCTGTCAGGTTCTTCCAGATGAATTGCAGTGAGGCATCGTTCCCTAGGAGACATCATCGACAGGCATCTTCTTGCAGGCGCAACCAGACTCTTCTGCTGTAAGGTCACTGAATAGAGAGAGGCGTCTCGACAGAATATGAAAGATGTGGATGGTCTGGACATTCAGAGTGGAAAGGTTGCGGTCCTGAGTTCCGAGAGTCGACGGGGGGCTATGATGCGAAGTTTAAAAAGCATCTTGTACGGCAGACTGAGGCCGATGAAAATTGTCTCAAGAGAAACCTGATTCTTCGCGAAGAGACTTCCTGAAAATGGCTGGTTCGTTCGCTGCAGGTGCAGTAGTCGCAGGCGCTGGAGTCTATGCAACTCAGCCCGCAGCTGGCCCGGGAGTGACGACTACCGTCACTGCGCCCGGGGCTCAAGGTTGGGCTGGCGGTCAAGAGAAGGTTTGGATACCGATCCTAAACAAGTTCATGTCACGCGACGAAGTCGTTGAAGAGATCAAGAAAGAGGGGAAGGTGAGCATTGCAAACTGGACCTATTGGGGCCTCATCGACACCTACTTTGGACCGTCTCTCAAGAAATATGTCAAAGACCTCTACGGCGTCGACATCGAGGTCGAATTCCTTGGCACGCAAGCAGCAAAGGGTGGATGGGTGGTCGCCGTCGAGAGCGCTTTGGCAGCAGGACAGGCTGCCCCCTTCGACTTGATGCACATAGAGCTCAACTTCTTCGAGGAAGCCATAGCAAAGGGACTTGCAGAGCCGTTCCTTCCGTCACCGCTGGTTCCATGGGCACAGTATGTCGACTCATTCTTCCTCAGATACCCGTACGGTATCCAGTTCCAGCAGCACGCTCTCGCCAACTTCACCGTGAACACGAAATATGTCGGCGATTGGTTCGTCGACAACAGATCCCTGGCCGACCCGAGGCTCAAGGGCAAACTCACCATTTGGCCGTCGAGTGACAACGGACTCTGGGGTTGGTGGGCAGTCGTTGCTGACGAACTTGGATACGACTACCACAAACCTGAGGACATGAAGAAGACCCTTGAATGGATCGCGGCCAACATTCATCCCAACGTTGTAAAGTACACTGACGACGAAGGCGAACTCGGCGACATACTCGAAAAGGAGCTAGCGTGGGTTTCAGCCTACTGGTGCTGCCTAGGCGAGGGCTACTCAATAACGAAGCCGCACCTGAAAGGGTGCCAAACACTACCATACTTCAAGGGACAGAGCTGCAACCTCTACGGAGTCTACTGGGTCCCCAAGAAAGTCGAGCACCCGATACTGGCGCAGATAGCGGCTGACTGGGAAATCAGCGCAGGCCTACAGATGACCAACCTCGACCAGTGGAAACTTGCTGACGACCCAAAGAAGGCACAAGAACTTTGGGCGATGGCATTCGAGGGACCGCTCGGCCAGGACTACCTCCAGTACGTGCCCGACTGGGTCAAGAACGTCGGTCCAAGAGGGATCTACGAGATATTCCCAACAATTGAGCAGGCAAAGAGCTTCCTTAAACTCGACTGGGGATACATCAACGGCGTCGTTGGTGACTGGATTAACCAGTGGAAGCAGCTGACCGGATCACCGTAGATCAGCCGAACACAACACAGAGCACTGGCCTTGACGATCAGGGACAGGCTGAAGCCTCTGGCGTTACTAACGCCAGCCATAGCGCTTGAGGTCGGCCTGTTCTTCGTCCCTCTGGCGATGCTGGGAATAGTCAGCTTCACCTCGAGGGACTCCTTCTTCTTTACGCCTGAATGGACAACAAAGAACTACGAGAGTCTCTTCACTGTTTTTTCATTTGATTTTCAAGTCACGTTTGGTCTGGTGATTGTCGCTGCGTTTCTTGATCTTCTGTTGGGGTTTCCATTCACCTACATAATGACCAGGAAGATCAAGAAGTACTCCGACGTTTTCAGGGCGGTCATGCTGGTACCGCTATTCGGTGAGCTGTACATCGCCTATGGCTTCTACTACCTCTTCCTTCCGGGGGGACCCTTGTACTTCATTCTGGACATTCTTGAGATTCCTGCTTTGAAGGCGATGTACTCAGTGCAGACTGCAGTGATTGCTCTTGCAGTCTACACATTCCCGTTCGCTGTCTACAACATAGGAATCTCGCTACAAGGAATCGATCCAGCGATCGAGGAATCCGCTAGGTGCCTCGGCGCCGGCTGGTTTAGAACATTCTTGAAGGTCACATTGCCAATGTGCCTTCCTGGGTTGTTGGGCGCTTGGCTTGTCGGAATAGGATGGGGTCTAGGAGCATTCGCGATACCCGTGATGATGGGAGGCGCAATGATCTCCCAACGATTTCTCTCGGTAGAAGTGTATTCGCTTGCACTGCTTCAGCTTGACTTGGGCACGGCTTCTGCCATAGGCATCGTGTTGGCACTGGTCGCGGTGACCATCTTCTATTTCTCCCTCAAAGCCTCGAGAGGAGCGTTGATCTAGTGAAACCGAAAGACACTGAAAGAATAGGACAGCTCGTTTCGTATGGTTATGTACTGGCAGTCTCAGTCTTCTTGCTTGTACCTTTCATGGTGACAGTCATCAGGTCAGTCACCTACAATCTTCCCGATGGGACGACTACGGTCGGCCTGAAACCTTACTTCGACATAATGGAGAGTTTCTGGCCGAAAGTCTACCTGAGTCTTTCAATTGCCGTCACAACCATAATTATCGATACTGCGGTTGGGATTCCAGCTGCCTACGCATTGGTTCGTTATGTCTTCCCTGGCAAGAGAGCACTCTACACGCTGCTGAACGGAGTATGGTATGTTCCGGGGATATGCTACGCCTTGTCGCTGATTCTTGCATACTACTTCCTGTACAAGTGGGCATTGGGATACTGGGGTTTCATCGCAGCATACTCAGCGGGCTTCCTGCTTCTGATGCTGATGACCTGCATAGTGGCTTTCAAGTACGTTGATCCGTGCTACGAAGAGTCCGCATCGTGCTTGGGCGCAGGCAGGTTGACCACATTCTTCAAGGTGACAATGCCGTTAATCGGTCCCGGAGTCAGCGCAGGCATTCTCCTGATTTTTGTTCTGTCGTTCAACGAATTTATCACCGCTCTTCTCCTTAACCTGCCGACCAAACTGATGACGGCTCCGGTGAGGGTCTTCGCGGAGATAACTCGGGCCCGAGCAACTCCCTATATCGCTGCTGAAGCCGCTGTGTTGCAGTTGATATCACTCGCTGTCGTTATAGTCTACCTGAGGGTTGTTGGGACAAAATACCTACGTGGGGTAATACTAGTCTAGGGTTGAAGAACATATGACGAAAATCCTCGCGAAAGACGTGAGCAAGATCTACGGACATACTAAAGCTGTTTACCGGGTGAGCCTCGAAGCAAGAGATTCTGAGTTCGTCACAATCTTGGGACCTAGCGGATGTGGCAAGTCCACCACGCTTAGGATGATCGCTGGGCTGATCCGGGCGGACGAAGGCAGGGTCTTTTTTGATGATAAGGACGTGACTGACGTTCCCCCGAACAGAAGGAACATCGGTTTCGTGTTTCAACGCGTTGCACTCTTCCCACACATGAATGTCCGAAAGAACATTGCCTTTGGTCTAAAGGCACGTCATGTGCCTGAGAGGGAGATTCAGAAGAAGATCAAACAAGCGCTCGCGATTGTGCACATGGAGGACTACGAGAATCGTGCACCTTCCCAGCTGAGTGGGGGTCAAGCACAGAGAATTGAGATTGCTCGCGTCTTGGCCACAGACCCCGACGTGCTGTTATTCGACGAGCCGTTGAGTAACATCGACGCGAAACTTCGTGATGAACTGAAGTTTGAGATTCGTAAGATTCAGAGAGAAACTGGTAAGACAATGGTGTACGTGACTCATGATCAAGGAGAAGCGTTCGCAATATCCGACAGGATCTACGTGATGAGCCAGGGTATCGTTGATCAAGTAGGTACTCCGACAGAGCTCTACATGGATCCTTCGACACCATTCGTTGCCGGCTTCATCGGTCAGAACAATTTCCTTGCAGGCCACATTGAAAGCCTCGACTCCAGCTCAGGAACTGGAACAGTGCATTCAGACGGCATTGAGATCCGAGCTCACGTACCAGATGGTTTCAAGTGCGGTGACAAGGTGACTGCCTGTATCAGACCAGAGGAAATCGAGATACTCCCCGAAGGCAAGAGGGAACCAGGTGAGGCAACGAAGGCAAGAATAGTCGAGAGCATCTTCCTGGGTAACACGACTAGACTTCATGTCGATGCGGGAGGGACTATTCTCAAAGTTGACCTGAGAGGTCCCGAGAGGTTCTCCTACCTCAAGGTGAAAGACAAAGAGATCATCATGTCTTTGAAGAAGTGCACCGTGATAAGAGGTCACCAGGCATAGCACTTCAACGATGAGCCAAACAATCAGCATTCCAGCAGAGACGATGATTGGTACGTCAATACGCAGAACTATTGCATTCATCCTTTCCGTCTTGTCTATCCTCGTAAACCTCGAATGGGTCTCTCTCCCATTCTCATTCTATGGACTGGGTGGCCGGTCGAGGGTCCTATACGGACAGTACACTCTCCTGCAGACGTTCTCCTTTCATCCGACAGGCTGGCTCTGGTGGATTCTGGTCGGATTGCAGGCATTCTCTGTGCTTGCTGTGGCGGCAGGTGTGTTGATAGGTCTCAGGAGAGCCCTCAGGGTGGGAGTATTTCTGTTGCCTGCGATCGGGCTGGTGCTGCTCGATGCGTACGTTGCATTTCGCTGGGGAACACTCCTACTGTGGCCAATGTACGTGATCGGGGTGATCCCCAGTCTCCTCCTCGCGGGATCGGGAGCATGCTACCTCAGATCACAATAGCCAGAATCATTCATATCCAGCACGCCAACTTCGGGGACACGACGGCGATGAAAACAGTCAAGATAGGCATCTTGGGTGCAGGCTTCGTTTCGAACACGTTCCACATGCCCTCATTTCAGGAGATCGAAGGCGCTCAGGTTGTTGCTGCCTTCTCTCAGCGAAAAGAGATCGTGGAGGACTTTGCAAAGAGGTGGAAGATCCCCAAGGCGTTCCATGGGGAAGATGGTATCGCCGGACTTTGCGCTGATCCCGAGGTGGAGCTTGTTGATATTGCTCTCCCGAACAACCTTCACTTGGCTGCGGTTTCGGCCGCCGCTGAGAACCACAAGAACGTCATGTGTGAGAAACCGCTTGCTCGAAACGAGCAAGAAGCCAAGGAAATCCTTCACACCGTCAAGAAACAGGGTGTTGTACACCTCTACGCTGAGAACCAAGTATTCATCCCTCAGATATCGAGAGCAAAGGATCTCATCGGTCGTGGAATCCTCGGCCAGGTATTCTGGATAAGATGCAGAGAAGCACAGATGGGCCAACATTCTGCATGGTTCTATGAACCAACGTCGTCGGGAGGAGGAGCATTACTTCAACTCGGAACGCATGCAGTCGAAGTCGCTCGCTTTCTGATCGGAAAGAAGCCACTATCTGTTCTCGGATGGACTGCGAAGCTAGCACACTCCACGATGGCTGAAGACAACGGCCTCATCCTTGCGAAGTACAAGGACTCCGAACTGTCACAGGCAGAATGCACATGGGTGACACGTGGAGGGCTCGATCTCCGTTTCGAAATGCACGGAGGAAATGGGTCTCTGTATGCAAACATCTCGCGAGAAGCGGGAATCAGTCTTTTCACAGCTGAAGGTGCCACGAGAATGACGGGACTCAACGAAAGCGTCACAGAGACCGCGGAAACAAAGAGAGGACGAGTTTTTCCAGCGCTGAATGAGCACAGAACACTCGGCTTCGCTGATGAGATGAGGCATTTCCTATCAGCCGTCTCGACGGGAGAGAAGGCGATAGAAACGTTCGAAGAAGGCTACATGGTGAACAAGGTCATTGATGCAGCATACAGATCGGTGAAGAGTGGTTCCTGGGAGTCGATTCAAGGGGACTAGGTTTAACTTGCCAGCTGTGTTCTCCTATTGGAGATGCGCGTATGACTGACTACCACATGTTACGAGAAGTGCACGAGCAACCGGAAGCCTTTCGAAAGATCGCGACCGAGACATGGCCAAGAATCAGAGAGATCGCAAAGGCAGCTTGGGCGAAGACCCATCCCGGGAGCTACTATGTGGTCGGTTGCGGATCGTCATACTACGCAGCAATGGTGGCGTCATTCTATCACGAGTATGACCTCGAACTGGACAGTAGAGCGCTTCCATCCTCGGAGTTCGTCTGGTTTGCTCCCCGATCCAATGCTCGCTCACCGATTCTCTTGGCTCTGTCGCGGTCAGGCAGGACATCAGAGTCAGTCGAGGCCACACGCAAGGCCAAGAAGACCAAGACGCCGACAATCGCGGTAGTGTCAGACCCTCAGAGCACGATGGCGAAAGAATGCGACTACTGCTTGGACACCGGTGTGCCGAACGAAGAGAGCACCATAATGACGAAAACCTTCACAGGAAGTGCACTATGTTCAATCCTCGTCGGTCTTGAATTCGCCAGACTGAGCGGAACCGCCGTCCCAAGAACCTTGGAGGACAGCCTAAGCCGACTTTCGGAAGACGCTAGCAAGGTTATCCGCGAGGTAGAGGCGCAAGTCAAGCCAATAGCCGAGAGGAGCACTAGTATGAAGCGTTTCATCTATCTCGGATCCGGCGCGAACTATGGAACCTGCCTTGAGGGAGCACTGAAGCTCCGGGAAACCTCCTACTCTGCCTCAGAAGCTTATCATGCAATGGAGTTCAGGCATGGCCCGTTTGCCGAGCTGGAAAAGGACATTCAGGTCTTCGGCGTATTTCCCAAAGGAAAGACCGTTCGCCAAGAGACCACTCTGCTGAAAGAGATAGCATCAACTGGCGCGAACGTGGTCCCGATCTCGAACGTTCCGGAAATCACAGACTCATATGCTGATTCCATCCGTGTGCCCGAATCGATAAGCCCAGAGTTCGCTCCCCTGCTGTTCATGATTCCGATGCAGATCTTCGCATACTACTACACTATCAAGAAAGGCTTGAACCCAGATCGCCCACGGAACCTGACGAAGTATGTGACCACGGAAATCGCGCCATAGTTTTCTTAGCAAGTGGCGTCTGCTTCGAGTGAAATAGACGCCATGTTCGCACAATGGCTTTGCAGTTGCCTAAGGCTAGCCGTGTCGCTGGCGATTGGGGTACTATGCCGACCTAGAGGAGTTCTTTGGCGTGTCTCCGTATCTTCTGTATCGCTTCCACGACTTTGGTGGTATCTTGCTCTGTGCCGAGTAGGACCGGGTGCGGCAGCCAGACAGTCTGCCATGCAGCGCGTCTTGTGTTCGCGAACTTGCTTTTCAGGATAGATTTTCCTGTCTCGCGTCGCTCTCGCGGAAGGCGCTTGAGGTACTCTTTGCTCTTGAAGAGTTCCAGCTCATGGATCGGCGGGTAGCTTGCTTGGGTGGGAATGCCTTCCGCTTCTAGTGCTTGGATGAAACGTTTTGTGGGTACGCCCGCAAAGGCTCGACTGTTGTAGTGGAAGATGTATGCGTAATGTCCATTGCGTGTGCATCGGGGATCATGTTTCTGGGGAGTAATGCCTTCGATCTCTGTGAGTGCTCGATCCAAGTAGGTCGCGTTTCCCGTGCGGATGGCTGCTTGCTTGTCGAGGCGAGACAGCTGTTGGGTGAGAACTGCTCCTTGCCACTCGCTTAGTCGGTAGTTTGATCCGTAGATGAAGTGGGAATAGAACCATTCTCCTGGCATCCTGCCACAATCGTGTACTGATCGCGCGCTCCTCTCCAACTCGTCATCATTCATGATTATGATTCCGCCTTCTCCAGCTGTCATCAGCTTGCTCGCTTGGAAACTGAACGTTCCAATGTCGCCGATCGCGCCGATCTTGTGGCCTTTCCATTCCGTGCCGTGAGCGTGAGCGCTGTCCTCCACTAGGCGGACACGATGTCGATGTGCGATTTCCAGCAATCGGTCAAGGTCGGCAGGGTGGCCTCCCATATGCACCGCGATGATCGCTTTTGTGCGTCTGGTGATTCTCTTCTCGACCAGATCTGGGTCCAGACAATACATATCCGGGGTCACGTCGACGAGGATAGGCAGTGCTCCTGCAGCAAGAACCGCACTAGCCGTAGCGATGAATGTGAAATCTGGGACTATCACTTCATCGCCTGGGCCAACTCCGAGGGCTGCCAGTGTGACTTCTAATGCTGCTGTACCGTTTGTTACGGCGATTCCGTGCTTTGCCTGATGGTAAGCGGCGAACTTGCGCTCGAATTCCAGTGTGCGTGTTCCGGGTGTGCGCCACCACGCGCGGCTTTCCAATACTTCCACTAGTGCTTGGCGTTCTTTCTCATCGTAGTACGGCCACGGTGGGAAAGGTGTAGCCTTCACCGGTTGGCCACCGAGCACAGCAAGCTTGTCCTCGCTCAACACTCAATCACTTGCTCGCAAGTTCATACGTTCTGATAGTAATGTCCAACTCTCAAGTGCGCCGCGGACATTATGCGATCATTCTCCCATGATCTGAACTGCCAGTCCCCTAGTCTGTGGTCCGTCGAACTCAGCTAGGTAGATGTTCTGGCGCGCGCCAAGAACCATCTCTCCCCCCTGCAGCGGGATTGTGACGTTTGAGCCTAGAAGGCTCGCCCTGATGTGCGAGTAGGCATTAACTGCCATCCTGCCGTCTCTCCTGTAGAAGCGATGATGCCCGTACGAGTCGTCTTCAGGCACAGTCTTCACCATGAACCGTGCTATGTCCTCTTCCAGCTTTGGATCGTTCTCGTTGATCGTAATGGCAGTGGTCGTGTGTAACGTGAAAACGTTGATGATTCCGTTCTTCAGCCCGCTCATCTCAACCGCTCGTCTCACCTGATCGGTTATGCGAATGAGTTCTGTGGAATGTTCCGATTTCACGAAGATCTTCTCGACAACGAACCTCAACAGAAGTCCACCTCCTAAGGCTCTCCCAAGAACGCGCGAGCATTCCTTTCCAAGATGGCCTCGAGAACATCCTTTCTTAGAGGAAGCCCTGAGACTGCTGCGTACATCTTGTTGATCTCAATCCTGGGATAGTCAGATCCAAACATCAGTCTGTCGGCGAGCACATTCTCAATCACACGAAGCGAAACAAGCGACGTGATCTGGTGAATGCTCTCGAGTGGGGTCCCCGCAAATGAGCCTGCGGTATCAAGGTAGACGTTCGGATTCCTGATCGCAACGGTCACAGCATCCCAGACCCAAGGCCACCCAAGGTGAGCCAGACAGATTCTCAGCTTAGGAAACCTCCTCGCGACATCATCTAGCGGCAGTGGCTGATTGTACTTGACTGGGAAACGGTTGGAGAAGGTGATGCCGGTGTGGATGAGGATCGGCATCTCCAAACGTTCGGCCTCTCTGTAGACCTCCAATGCCGCCGACCCCGTGGGGTCGAAATCCTGCAACGCAGGATTCAGTTTTAGTCCCATCAGCCCCAATTGGTCATGCGATTGTCGTAGTTCACGCAGGGCGTCTTCCTTGGTGTTTGGGTCGACACTTGCGAAGCCGACGAATCTTCCAGGGTTCCGCTTCACAATCTCTGCGACTTCTTGGTTGGACGGCATCTCACAATTCTGTGACTTTCTGCAATTGATCGGAAGCAGAACGGCTCGGTCGATTTCGCACAGTTCCATCTCTCTCAGCAAAGTCGAGAGTGGTTGAGGCGATGTTCGCAAGTCGAAAGCCTTGTCTGCCGCCTTCAGCAGTTCAGGCCGGTTGTCGGTTAGTTCTTTGACCAAGAGGGGGTGGACGTGGACATCAAGCGACATGAAATGACACAGTTCAGGTTTGAGAGCTTGTTGCTGTATAAGTTTTCGTGAGCAGAATCGTCAGCTATAGTATGATTCTGCGATCTTCCGAGCGCGCCGAGCCCTCGGGACAGCATTCATGCATCCAAGCTTTGTCATGCTGAGTGCCGCGACGGCGTTTGAGAACTGCGCGGTTCTCTCAATGGTCCAGTCCTGAAGGCATGCGTAGATGAAGGCGGCGTCGAACGCATCCCCCGCGCCGATCGTAGAGATCGGTCTTGTCTTGAATGGTTCTATTGAACGGATTCGATCGCTTTGTCCGATGACGCATCCTTTCTTCCCAGCCTTCACTGCAACGGTCAAAGCACCTTTACTTAGCAGGCTTTCGACAGCGTCGAGGGTACGTTTCTTCCGTGAGATCTTCTTTGCTTCTACTTCATCCAAGAGAAGCACGTCAAGGTGCTCTATGATGCGGTCGAATGGTCTACTCCATTGGCCTGTAGCACTCATCTGCGGATCCAAGGAGACCAATGCGCCCTCGCGTTTGGCGAGTTTGATCCAGCGTAGGATGTTCTTGCCCCAAAGGTCAGGGAGCACTAGGTATCCTCCGATGTGAAACGCCTTCGCCCCTTTCAGGCAGCGCATGTCGAGCTTATCGAGCCTAAGTGGCGGGACTTTGGAGACGACCGAGGACTTGTTACCGTCGTTGTACACTATCACAGTCGAGACTTCGGTTTCAGCCGTCCTGTCAACAACTAAATCACGCGTGGAGACTCCGCATTCACGGAAGCCTTCAACCGCGATTCTGCCGGCCGTGTCGTCGCCTATCCTGCCCACTATGGCGGCTCGTCCTCCGAGTCTTGAGAAGCATTGCGCCACGTAGCCAGCAGATCCCGCGGCAAAGATCCCTGCTGCCCTCATCCTTCCCAGTTCAGACCAGCGGCGAGGAATCCTATCGACTCCCGCAAGTAGCAGATCGACTGCGACTTCCCCCAAAGCTACGAGATCGAAACCTCTCACGGTGATCCCGCTTCCCCGCGTGTCTCTGGTGAGTGCTGTGAGCTATATACCAAGAGCGGTCTGATTGCCAACAATAGTGAAGAATCCTAGTGAGGAACAACTGGAATGGTTCCGGCGCTACAGATCCTGAATGATTCTGAGGTTGAGGCAATAAAGCACGGCTCGATGCAAATCCTCTCTGAAGTGGGGCTGCAGATCAACCATCCTGACATACTCAAGCGGCTCAGAGACGCCGGACTGGATACATCAAACTCCAATGTCTTGTTCAACGAGAAGATTGTTGAAGAGGCGATCGAAAAGAGTACCAAGCGATACACGATTCATGCGCGCGATTCCACGAAGAACGTCAACGTTGGAAGTGGAGAGTTGCGTTTCCTATCGTCTGGTGGGCAGAGGTGGCTCGTCGACCCAATCAGGAAAGTCAGGAGAAGACCCATATGTGCTGATGTGGCCGATGCCGTTCGGCTTGGAGACGGCCTAGACAACATCAACATTGTGGGTGCCTTGCTTGCTCCTGAGGATCTTCCTGTGCCAGGA
>JBAVVE010000031.1:0-15561 GCA_049697135.1 Bathyarchaeia archaeon
ACCTGGCGCAGCAATAATGGGTCCTGGACATTCACCATTCGGCAACCAGCATGTTGAGGAGTGGCTGCTCCACGCTGATCGCGCATCCGGTCTTACAGTTGGAAAGAAAGTGACATTGACGCTCGAGACACTAGACGAAGAAACCTAGAGTATTATGTCAACTCCACCGGCTATTCCAGCGTCATCACCAATCCCGTCAGTCTCCGTGACAGGCTACAAGCGGTTGAAACGCTTGAGATCAGGTGTCAGAAGACGGTGGCGGTCACCAGGTGCCATTCATCGCAGTTGCAGCCTTGCTTTGCTCAAGGACAGAAGTTGAGAGATGTTCCTGTTGACTTTGCGTGGGGACGTCTGATGTTCGTCCATATGCACCGGCAAACTACAGTTGTTTCGGAGTTGTGGTCTTCTCTGAAATCTCGGGCTCGGACAGTTCCTGCCCACTACATTTTGCTATGTGGTCTCGATACTCGTCCAACCTCACATGGGAATGGCAACGCGGGCATTCCAGCGCTTTCATCTCGGTTCTTGCTTGTCCTCTCCTCTTCGCGAACCTCCGCCTCGTCTTCTTCACGCTCGAGGGTCGCCGTGTGCGCCATCAGTATTGAAGCTATCTGAACATGGGTAGACTTGCACACCATCAAATCATCTTGGGAGGCGGAGAGGACTCCTCTGATACGGCGTTGTGTGATCTCTCTGATGCGAGCATTCGAATTTGAACCCTCACGGGAGGAGTTGATTTTGTGTGTGTGTGTGGGTCCCTTGGTGCGAGCGTCGAGATTTGAACCGTCATGGGATGAGTAGTTTTGTGTGTGTGCGCACCAGCCTACCCACACATACACCTCTGCGAAACGACGGAACAGTAGTCTACCCTATTCACTCCTACCCGAGCAAGGTGACCCAGAAGAGGCAGTTGGGCGCAGGGGGGCGGAAGTTAGCGATGCTACGTTATCATTGGGGGGGCTTTACCTTCTTGTCAGCATAGACGACAAACATGTACAGCATGAAGAACGTTGTTATCAGGAGTCGGAAGACTGCCTCAAGTGGCGCAGGAATCACTAGACTGAAACCGTAGCCACCGGCTCCTCCGCCTCCGCCACCGCCTCCCCCACCACCTGGAAAGATGGCGCCCGTGAAGCCGGTAGCGATTATGTACAGTGCAGCCAGACCTAGGGTCGTTTTGAAATTGTTCTTCACGAATGAGATGCTTCGTCCCAGAGCACGCAGGGCTCCGACATCGTCAACCGCGGCTGACTGCACCCAGAAGAGCGTGAACAGAAACACCAATCCAGCCAACGTCACGATGACCAGCCAGACTCCTACCGTGTTGCCCACAGAAGCAATGATCCGTGAAATCTCGGGTATACCGCTTGGGATTGTTGGAAAGCCCCCAGGGAGTATACCTGCCGGGAGGAAGCCCATGACTAGTGGTAGAATAACGACAAACGTGGCTGCAACACCAACAACTGCGAGTAGGATGTAGATCACCGCGAGAACGACAACACCGGCCAAGATTCTTCCGAAGTACGCTTTGGTTCCAGCCCAGAAATCACCAAACACGGTCCTTCCCGTCAGCGTAGCATTCTTGTTCATTCCGGTCCACCCTGCCAACACATAGGCGTACGCAAGCAGCGCAAGAACGACGATTATCGCGATCGCTACGACAGAGCCCGGCATAAGAACCGAGAGTGGAGCTGGACTGTTCGCAGTCACGATCAGTATCGGTGCAAAGATGTAGAGACCCGCGAGTCCGAGTGCTGCTGGTATGAGGTATGCGAGGACAAGCGGCGGAAGGAACAAGACCAGATTGGCCCGTAGTAGCTCGACCGTTTTCTTGAACGACTCAATCAGATCCATTTCCCATTCACGGAACCATTCATCATTTTCTGTGTTCTTAAGGATGTCGTGTTTGCACAAGAAGGGTGGCACATCAAGTTCAGAAAGGAAGGAGACTACCCGGGAGGTAGCAGATGTCCTTACTGGGATTTGGGGCCGAGACAGTTAGCTCGATCCTTGGTGCGCGCTTGTGTGAGTCTCATGGTGCGGCCGTCGAGAATTGGACCCTCGTCCGTCGTCGTTCATGTTTGATTTGTGTGTGTGTGCGCACCAAGGGACCGTCACACACACACCGAATTACCTAGAACGGCGACGGACGACGGTTCACATTGCGCCGCTCGCACCACGAGCCCCACACACACAAAAATCACTCCTCTCCCCCAGGGGTTCAAATCACGATGCCCGAACGAGGTTTGCAGATGTGTGACAACATGAAACTGTACGAGTTGGTGTACAGGCGTTCGCCTTCGTTGCTTGGCGGATGCATGCTGGTCTATCTCATAATCGGCTTCGGTAATCGAGACAAATGGAAGAAACCGAGCTAGTCTTACACTAGACCTGCGATTTTCCGCATCCATCGCAGAAAACAGCTCTCTCCGACATCGTCGTCCCGCAGAACTTGCACTTCCGCAACTGGAGGAATCTCTGAAGGATGCTATCCACCTTCTCAACAGCGCCAAGCCAATCACCTGGTCCAGCCAAATCCGACTCTCCAGCGATACACGTGAATCGATGAAGGGAGAAAAGCATATTGGACCTATTTCCCGCCTTTGTTGTACAATGGCGTACCAAGGGACACACACAAAAGCGGAACGACGCCTACCGACGGTTCAAATTCCGCCGCTCGCACCACGGCCCCACACACCACATCAACAGTTCAAAATACGACACCCGCGCCAAAGGGAGCACACACAAAACTAGAGACTTTTCACCCTTTCACACACGACGACGGACAACGCCACGCCACGAGTTAGGGGAGGAATTCCTTGACAACCCTCCTTTCATTCTCAACGCTCATCCAATTGGGTGGATACGTCTCAGCTTCAGGATGCTTGGGTAGGGTATAACTAGCCTGCGGCAGGTCTTTCTTTTTCATCACAGCGTGGCGGTTGTGGTATGTATCTGAGATTGAGGACGATAGGGCACGTCGAAACTGATGCTGGCGAGGAAGAGTTGCGCCGTCGATCGGCCATCTCGAAAGTTCTTATCGATCGGAGGTTCACGCGTGCACTGCACGGGCTTCAGGATTACTCACATGTGTACGTGCTCTTCTGGCTTCACGAAACGCCCAGGTCGAATCGTGATTTCAGAGTTCACCCTCGAGGGCGAAAGGACATTCCAAAGGTTGGTGTCTTCGCTACAAGATCACCATACAGGCCAAATCCGATCGGACTGACTCTCGTCAAGCTTGTCAGGAGAAGAGGCAGAGTACTGACGGTGAAAGGACTAGATGCACGCGACGGTACTCCCGTCCTCGACCTGAAGCCACGTGATACGTGGGAAAATGTGTCACGGCTCCGACTTCCTCGATGGTGGAGAAGGTTGGATCGTCAACGCAAGAGAACTCGTCGGACTCGATCGAAGAGTTGACCATTTGCTGTAGTAGGAATCGGCGACGTTCTCCAGGTCGTCAAGTATCTTGCCTGTTCTATCGTAGTTTACCCATTGAGTAATGGCTTCATAGGGCGGTTCAAATTTGGACGCCCGCACCAAGCTACCTGTGTGTGGGTCAGGTGGTGCGGGCATCGTGATTTGAACCGTCAGGGCTACCAAACGCATGCAGTGTGTCTGGTGTTAGTCTTCTCTCTTGTATGAGCTTAGCAGTGCGGCCGGTGCTCTCGCACGGCGAGCGACAGCAACCAAGGCGATTATGGTCAAGACGTAAGGCATCATGAGGAAGAGTTGGTAGGGAACTCTCCAACCGATTCCCTGCATTGTCAGTTGGAGTGCGTCTATTCCTCCGAAGAGCAAGGCTCCTCCGAGTATCCTGAGCGGGCTCCAGTTACAGAAGACCACGAGGGCGATGCAGACCCATCCTCGCCCCTGCGTCAGGCCCGGGAGGAACATGCCTGACTGCGAGAGTGACAACCAGGCGCCTCCGATCGCGCTTAGGCCACCCGCTATGGCGAGGCAGAGATATCGAATCCTGAACACGTTTATGCCAGCAGTATCCGCCGCGCTTGGGTTCTCGCCGACTGCTCTGATTGACAGTCCGAACTTTGTCTTGAACAGAATGAACGCTGCCAACGGGACGAGGATTATCCCGATGTAGATCAGCGCATGTTGGTTGAATATGACGTCGCCTAGCACCGGGATGTCGCTGAGATATGGAATCGGTATTGTGCCGAAGGGTTTCACGTGTGGGGGAACACCGCCAACGTCCACGATGCTGATTCTGTAGATGTAGAAGCTGAGTCCAGTGCACGCGATCGTCATGCCTAAACCAGCTACATGTTGTTGTGCTCCAAGTGTCACCGTGAAGAATGCCATAACGAGCCCGAGCATGATTCCTACGACCGCGGCCGCACCGACGCCCAGCCACAAATCGCCAGTACCATAACCAACTAGGAAACCGGCGCTCGCTCCCATCAGCATCATGCCCTCTATTCCAAGGTTGAGGACTCCAGCCCTCTCCGCAAACGCCTCGCCGATTGTACCGTAGATCAGTGGAGCTGCCATCCTGAAGGCCATCGCGAGAATGCTTGTAATCATGACGAGTTCGGCAGGTGTCGTCATGCTTTGACCCTCCTCACTCTGTACTTGGTGAAGAAGATCCCAACTAGGAGGCAGAGCAGGATGATGCCTTGGATCACTTCAGCAAGTGCCCATGGGACTCCTGTTGCTCGGTGCATGGCTTGTGTTCCTTGGACGACTACTGCCATGAGGAACGAGGCTAGGACGACGCCGATGGGGTTGAGGCCTCCGACCATCGCGATGACTACTCCCGTGTAACCGAAACCTGGCGACAGGTCGGTTTTCATGTGATAGTGAATCCCTGCAACTTGCCCAACTCCTGCAAGCCCGGCGATCCCTCCACTCACGATCGCGGCGAGAATGATCTGCTTCGAAACGCTAATGCCCATTGCCTGAGATGAGGTAGGATTGCCACCAATCGCAAGGAGTTCGAAACCCCACTTTGTTTTCTTCAGAATGATGTAGAATGCGACCGCGATAAGCAATGACACGACTATTCCAAAGTGAAATCTTGAACCAGGAACGAGGATTGGGTAGAAAGTGGAATCCGCTATTATGGGCGATTCAGGCCAACCAGTCTTTGGATTCCTCCACGGCCCAAAAAGAATCGCGCTAACCAAGTAATACATTACCCAGTTTCCCAGCAACGTCGTTACGACTTCGTCCACCTTCAACTTGACTTTGAGAACAGCAGGTATGGCAGCCCATGCACCGCCTCCCAGGAATCCGGCCACTAGCATGAGAGGGATTGCCACCGGCGCCGGCAGGCCACCAGCATTGACAGCAAAGAACGCGGCAACCAATCCTCCACAGTAGAGTTGCCCTTCCGCACCGATGTTCCAGAACTTGCAGGTGAAAGCCAGCGCGACAGCGACGCCGCACAGCAACAGAGGAGAGAACATCGCGAACGTTTCTGTCAAAGACAATTTGTTTCCAAGTGCTCCATAGAAGAGTTCATAGTATCCCGTAATCGGGTTCACTCCTCCCCGTGAAATTGGGATTGCCGAGATCGCAAGGGCTACCAGAATCGAAAGTATAGGCGCAGCGATCTCCAGTTTTCTCGAAGGGAGAAGACGTCGCTCGACCGTTATCTTGAATCCGGCCAACTAACTTGCCAGCTCTATTCTTTTCGACCCGGCCATCATCAGGCCAATCTCCTCGACGTTAGCGCCTTCTGCTGGCACAATGCCCACAATCTCGCCTTCATACATGACCGCGATCCTGTCGCTGAGAGAGAGAATCTCGTCGAGATCTTCAGAAATCAGGAGGACCGCTCTGCCGAGAGATCGCTGTTCAAGGATCTTCGAGCGAATATACTCAGTCGCTCCAACATCTAGGCCACGCGTAGGTTGAGCTGCAATCAGAAGTCGCGGGTGACGCGCAAGTTCCCTCGCCAAGATAAGCTTCTGGAGGTTTCCGCCTGACAGCGTTTTTGTCGGGTAACGCATATTCGGCGTCTTCACATCAAATTCCCTGATGAGGCCACCTGCGTAATCGGATGCTAGAGTGTAATCCAACAGGAGGCCTTTCGAGAGATCTCTGTACTTCTTCATGATCGCATTGCTGAGGATGGGTAGTCCCATCACGAGTCCGAGTCCAACTCGATCTTCAGGAATGAAACCGACATTCATGTCTACGATTTCTCTTGGAGTCGCTGCAGTGACATCCCGTCCTCCAATAACGAAGCGTCCACCTGTGGCTCTTCTCAGGCCGACGAGCACTTGGGCCAGTTCTCTCTGACCGTTTCCCGAGACTCCCGCGATGCCGAGGATCTCTCCTTCACGAACCGCAAATGATACGTTCTTGAGCGTTGGCATTTTCATGTCGTTCAAGGCCGAGAGTCCCTCGACTTCGAGCACAGGGTCTCCAATCTTCGCCTCCGTCTTTGACAGTCTGAAGATTACCTCTCTTCCGACCATCAGGCGCGCGAGCTCTGCCTTGTTGGTCTTGCTCTTCTTTACATTGGCAACCACTTTTCCGGCGCGCAGAACGGTGATGCTGTCGCTTACGTCCATCACTTCTTCGAGTTTGTGGCTGATATACACGATAGAACGTCCTTCGCTTCTCATCTTTCGCAGAATGACGAAGAGGTCTCGTGTCTCTGGTGGTGTCAGCACCGCGGTGGGTTCGTCGAGGATTAGGACGTTGGCCTCTCGGTAGAGCGCCTTGAGGATCTCGACTCTCTGCTGCTCGCCGACACTAAGTTGCCAGATGAAGTTCTTTGGATCGACTTTCAGGCCGTATCTCTCAGCAAGTTCTGTGATTCTGTTCTCGGCGGTCTTCTCGTCAATTAGCACTCCTTGCGTGTGGAGGCCGAGGATGACGTTATCAGTCACAGTCATTGCCTGAACAAGCATGAAGTGCTGGTGGATCATGCCGATCTTGAGGGCGATGGCGTCTCTGGGTGAATCGAATGTGACTGCAGTTTCGTTGACTCTGATCTCGCCTGCGTCTGGTCTATAGAGCCCGTAGAGCACGTTCATCAGGGTGCTTTTTCCAGCGCCATTCTCGCCTAGCAGTGCATGTATCTCGCCCTTCTCCAGCGAGAAGTCAACGTGATCGTTTGCGACAACACCTGGAAAAGTCTTGACGATACCCTTCATTTCAATGACGTTCGGTTGGGTCTGCGCGTCCGCCGCCACTTCAATCACATTACTATGTAATCAGGATTGAAACAGAAAAAAAAGATAGGATTTGGGTTGTATCCGAAGCGTAGTTGTACTCTAGTCTGAGACTGGTATTGCTTCGTCTGTAGGAACGGCAAGCACACCAGACATGATCTGCTTGACTGTATCCTCAGCGAGTGTTACTGCGCCCGCGTTCTTCATTAGCTGTACGATGTCAGGTTCTAGTCGCGTCTCCCAGTCATGCCATGGCGCGAGGTAAGCGCCGCCCTTCTGCATCATGGAGTAGAACCTGAGGTCCTCAGCAACCCACTTCTTTTCCATGACCATGTTGAGGACATGGTTGACTGTGGGCCACATGTCCCAGACGGGGCCTGTCAAGACCACATCTGGAGCTAGCTCCCATTGGTCCTGTAGGTTGCCGAATACTGGAATTCCGCGTTCTCTGCAGGCTTCTATGACACCCTGTCTCTCACCGTAGATGACATCGGCTCCAGCATCGATCTGGCTGATGGCTGCTTCCTTGGCCTTCGGTGGGTTGAACCACTCGCCAATAAAAGCAATCTTCACCTTCACGTTAGGATTGGAGGCTTTCGCTCCAGCTTTGAAGGCATTGATCAGTCGATTGACTTCTGGAATTGCGAATCCACCGACGACTCCGACGATGTTTGTCTTGGTCAGCTTGCCGGCCATCATGCCAGCAATGTAGGCTGGTTCATGAATCCAGTCGTCGAAGACGGCGACGTTATCTCCGAAGACGTGATTGTCAGTTCCGATCACGAAGTAGGTGTTCGGATAGTCCTTTGCAGCTGCACGTGCTGTGTCGTCGCAACCAAATGCGTCAACGACTACGACATTGAAGTTGTTTGTGCCATATTCACGCATGATTCGTGGGACGTCCGCGTATTGGACATTCTCGGTCCACTTGTACTCTATCTTGTCTTCGCCGTAGACTTCAACCGCATGCTTCATCGCTTTGTGTACAACTCCGGACCATGCTTCTTCTGCTGGTGCGGTGGTGATGAAAGCAATCTTGATTTTCGTTGGGCCTTCGGTTGTTGTTGGTCCAGCTGGTGTTGTGGGCTGATACAGATAGACTCCTGCCACGATAGCAACGATGAGGATGACGATTATGCCGAGCGCGATGTACATTGTGTTTGATTTCTTTTCTTTTTGAGAACTCAAGGGATTTCCCCGGAAGGTCGTGTGCGAGTCGTTCGATATATAAGACTACAGGAAGTTACTGTGTGATCTCTATTCACGCAAGTCGACTAAGCAGTCCCATTCTGTATCGGACACGTTGGGTCTGACGCCAGATAGTCCCCGTGGTAAGCCGCTGCCTTTGCTCTGCAGCCACCGCAGACGATTGTAAACTCGCATTCACGGCATCTTCCCTTGAGACAGGTGCGATCTCTGAGCGCTTGGAACGTTGGGCTGTTCCAAATCTCTCGGAACGATTGGCTCTTCAGGTTTCCGGCGACAGGATACTCAGGCATGAACATGCATGGCGTAACGTCGCCATTCGGCTGAATGTTGCAGTATACTCTTCCTGCAGGGCAGCCGCCAAGGTAGGGTGCGAATCTCCTGTACACATTATGTCGTCCAGCGCAGTCGAACAATGTGCTGACAGTCAACCTCTCTATCGACAGAGCTCTCTGAGCATTGTTCGAGTCGGAGTCTCTGTTTCCGACTGAAGAGTAGACGACGTATTGGGGAAGTTCAGTGAAGATCTCGATTCCATCTCTCGAAGACTCCTGCTCTACGAGAGCCATGAGATCGAGGAGCTGAGAACGCGAAAGCCTGAGATCCTCAAGCTCTCGTCCTCTTCCTGCTGGAATGAGATCGAAGAAAACAACTCTGTCTGCTCCATGCCTTCTCGCAAGCGAGATCAACTCACGTCTTCCATTGTAGTTCAGGTTCGTGCATGTGGTGGCGACTGTTGTGAATATTCCCGCTTTTGAGCAGAGCTCGACAGCGTCGAGCGTCTTGTTGAAGGCACCATCAAGTCCTCGAAATCGGTCGTGAGCGATTGGGTCGACGGAATCGAGGCTGAGCTCGACAGAAGCGACACCGGCTCGTTTGAGGGATTCGACACGACCCTTGTCCATCAGGACCCCGTTCGAGTCGATCGAGATCGCGATACCGTGCTTTCTGATTCGTTCAATGAGTGCATCAAGGTTCGGGTTGGTGAGGGGTTCTCCGCCGGAGAGGACGATCATCGACACTCCCTCACGTGCCATCTGATCGACAATGTCCAACTGCTGATCGAGGGTCAATTCATCAGGTGAAGGGCGACTCGCATTCTGGTAGCAGTGCATACATCTGAGGTTGCATCCGTACGAGAGGCTCCAGACAACGCTCAGTGGTGCTCTCATTGTTTGAGGCGTTCCAACCCCATACTCAGAAATGCTCTTGAGAAGATTCCATAGCGCTCGCCGTCCCGCTCCGTCGTGGAGGACATTCTCCACTTGGACAGGATCGAACCCGCATAGGCGTGCAAGTTGACCAAAGATCCTGTGCGATATGGAGCCCGGCACAAGTCCTGTTTGATCCTCTGGTGAGTCAGCCAATGGTACAATTGCTTTGAGCAATGACGCTGCCATGCGATCCCTCACTCTGTTGATGAGCGGAAGCGAGAGACTGCCGCGGGACCTTGCCATGAGATAGCACAGCGTCTCTCAAAGGCTGAAAGCTTCCTACTTAACCTCTCTCGTGCAACGAATCCTAGCGACCACCCAGCACGCCTCAGGGATGTAGAGACACATCATCTATTTTCAACATGTTCAGCGGCCCACTTCTCTCGTCGAACGCGCAAGGTCCTAGTTGATATATGCGCCTTCAACTAGTCTCACTCGCGATCAAGATGGAGTATAGTGAGCGAACTGGGCCCCCTCCACGTCTTGTGGGCCTGTTCGGTTGGATTGTTGTCGCGTTGGTCTTCGTCGGGATAATCGGCTATGGTTTGTCAGTATACTTGGATTGGATAGTTCTGCAGTCAATGTATGCGTCCAAGGCTGGCCTCGATTGGTTCGCGATAAACTTCTACCACAACAACACATTCATCGTGGCGGCTGTTCTGGCGCTTCTCTTCGTTAACCCGATTCCTCGAAGGAGTCACCTCTTCGAGGCTATGTCGTCACTCGGAGGAGCGTTTGCACGCGTCAGAGGAGAAGAAGAGGTCGTCTCACTCGGCCCAGGCAGAGTCACCTGGTTCCTCTGGCAGGTTGTGAAGTGGGCTATCGCTTTCGGGCTAATCGCAACTGCGAATGGGATGCCAGGGTTTGGCAACCTGACAGTCGTCGTCACAATGCTGCAGAGCGGGTTGGGAGATTGGGGGCAGGTGTTCAGGATCTTCCAACTTCCTCTAAATCCAGTTTCAGGAACCGAGCTCGTAGCGTTGATGCCGACTATGGAAGTTCAGTACCGACTGATCTTTGACGTCATAGGCTCAATCGCTTTTGTAGCTGTTCTGAGACTCATTCTGATGCTAGTCCGTGATTTTGCTCGCATGAGAACGAACGCTTGGACTAGAGACCTGTTTCTGATCCTCGCTTTCGTAGTTCTGGTGATAATCGTAGGCGCACCATATTGGGCGATGAACATTGCGACCCCCAACAATTACATAATCGCATTAGTCGTCTTCGTCAGTTTCCTTGTGATCGCATCCTCATTCCAATTCGGAGTCATCCGTCGAACAATAGGCATGACCCGACGGAAGCGATGGCTAGTCTATCTGATGGGTCTATTCCTGTTCGTGATACTGATCGTGAACCTGGGCTTTGTAGTGGGCTACTCACTGAACTGGAACAACAACTGGACCGACTACGAATGGAAACCAATGACCATGAAAGAGATTCAAGTCACGCGATGGGCAGCAGGCCTGGAGAGCGTCGTGACTGAGCCTCTCTCAAACCTTGCTGCAGGGAATACGACCAAGATTGTTGCGCTCGTGAGGCAGTGGGATCACGAGGCATCGTACACGAAGATGAAGAACCAGATAGGCGTCAACTGGATGAGGCTGAGTGAGTCACACATAATCTACCTCAACGATCACGAATACTGGGCCGCCCCTACAACAATCAACTATCCATCTGAAGACTGGATCAGCCACCACTTGATCTACACTCATGCCTCCAGAATAATCGTGATCGACAGTCACACGGGCGAGTATGTCACGGCCCAAGACGCATTCGGAGTGAAGACCGAACCATTGATCTACTACGGGGAAGATTTGTCCGACGACGTGTATGTTCACGTCAAAGGCTTCGAAGAGATCGGAAACGCATCATTCACCGGAGACCCTGACTACACGCTCTCCGGCTGGCAGAGGATGCTGTGGTTCCTCGTCAAGGAAGGCCAAGTTGGTTTCGCATTCACTCCTCCACAGGATGACATGATGGTGCTACACAACCGAGACGTTCATCAAAGAATCCAAGACACCCTCATCGGCGGGCTGACTGCCGACCGCATGAGTTATCTCGTCACAGATGGGAACCGGATCTACTATCTGGTCCAAGTCTACTCGAACTACCCGATCCATTCCGGATTCTCCTCGAGCAATTACCTACGATTTTTCGGAATAGTCCTCGTTGACATCGAAGACGGACGGATGCACCCATATGTTGTTGCGAAGCCGGACGGTTTCCTGATGGATTTCTACAGGAATTACTATTCATCTTGGCAGGCGCCTCCAGACTGGGTCATAGCACAGCTTCGCTACCCTGAAGACCTGCTCGGAACCCACGACAACCCTGGTCAACTCGATGTGGCCTTCAAGTTCCACGTGAACGATCCGTTCGTTTGGAGATCTGGATCCGACTTTTACGAGCGACCTGAGGCAACGGAAGTGCTCTATATCCTCATGACTTCTGGGAATCGCGCCGATTTCGTAGGAATACAGCTTGTGGAATACCTGGCGTCTCCAGGCAGGAACCTCGCCGGGTTATTCATAGCCTCCGGCAGCGAACAGATTGGGAAGCTGAATCTGTACAGGATATCCAATGCAACGACCCAGCTGATTGGGCCGTCCGCCGCTTTGCAGGCGCTTGAGACAGACGACTATGTGCGCCAGCAGCTAACCCTGTTGCCGAACTATAGGTTTGGAAACATCTTGTTGTACCTGATTGGTAATCGCCTCTACTACTTCATCCCGATCTACATCAACACGGAAGTTCAGAATGCTGTCATAACAAAGATGGCGTTCGTTACAGTAGTCGACGCAACAACTGGCGCAAAGGTTGCAGTTGGAGCAGATTCATCTGAAGCGTACTACGCTATTTCCGGAGAGGCTGTCCCAACCACCTTGGGAGACGCCGAACGCGAGAAGAAACTGGAGTCCCTATTCACCGACAAGGGGTACTCCCTTGTCAGCCCAACCAAGATCAGCGCGAACGTGGAGATTCAAGTGGCCAATTCCACGTACATTGATGAGGCGCAGTGGACCACCGCAAGCGGAACGGTCAACGACTTCATTGCGAACTACTGTCAGAAGTACGATGTCACGGAAGTCTACTATTGGCTCGCAGCAGACGGAAGCCACAACTTCGGAGTACTGGTCTCAGCTGGCGGTGTCGTGAAACTGTACTACATCACTGTGCTGATCAGATAGGTGTCGCCATTGTCTTCCACTCGGGAAGAGTTTGACCTTTGGATCACGAGCAAGTACTCGAGCCCATTCTGGGTTGGACGTCATAGATTCGAGAAAAGCATTACAGGCGAGATCCGCGTCGACAACGGCGTATTCAAGAGAGAAGAGGCGATGGTTCTCTTTCGAATGCTGAAGTCTCGAGACCCATTCACTCGGCTCAACGCGAACTTCGTGATCTGGGAGAGGAACAGAAGCCTACTTGTGCTTCTCCTGATCGTGACACTCATGCTGCTCGCGCTCGTTGTCATAAGGATCCGAAGATAGCTGTGCTCGGGCACAGAATACGGCGGAGGTCCAGGAGAGTCTAGCACGAAAGATGTCGTGCTATTGTCTATGGTCTTCGCACTCGTTTGCCGCCTTTGAAACGTTCCTCTTGTGAGACGACGCCCCTTTCGTGATAGCCGCGAGTTTCCCAGTATCCGTCTCGATACCGTTCGATGAGCTCGATCTTCGCAAGCCACTTCGCGCTCTTCCAAGCGTAAAGGTGAGGGATGAAAGGCCGAACAGGAAAGCCTTGCTCAATCGGGATGGGACTACCGTTCATCTTGAAGGCAATCAGAGAATCTTCTGTCATGACATCTTCGAGAGGCACGGGTGTTGTATAGCCGTCTGCACAATGAAACATCACCCATTCGGCTTCAGGTTTGACTTTGGCGAGTTCTGCCAGCTTTCTGAAAGCTACGCCTTCCCAGATGACATCCTTGATCGACCACGTGGTTACGCAATGGAAGTCTCTAGTCAACTTCACCTGCGGCATACGCTGCAATTCCTCGAAAGAGAGACTCAGCTCGTTTTCGACAAGACCGCAGATTGAAAGACGCCAGGACTCAAGTTTGACTTCTGGCACTCCCAACGCGGAGTAGAGTACCCACCGTTTCGCATAGAACTGGCCTGGAGCCATCGGGATCTGGTCGGTCATCCATGCATTCGACCTTGTGTGAATTGATTTGCCTCTTCTCTCGTGGGCTACATGAAGCATGCGGAGGCGGGGAGCATGCTGGAAAGACGCTGTGGCCCTAAATGCAAACCTATACCACTGAAGCTCTCTTGAGCAGAGAAGCTTTCATTACGGAAGCGCAATAGACTACAGCCTAGTCGGAGCTTCCCAACATGAAAGCAATTCCACAACTCACTGCAGAGGGCAACATTCTGCCGGAATCTTGGGAGAAGAGCCTCCTTCTTCTTCGCGAGCACGGGATAAAGTCACGCAAGGAGTCCTATACGAGCAAGAGCGGCGTCGACGAGATCATTGAAGCGTCCATGAAGATAATCATCAACGAACCGTTGAAGGAACCCAGGATACATGTGGGTTGCGAGGGCCTGATGAGTCTCGCAGACTACGTCGATGAAGTGCTCCAGGGAACGAAGGACTCATGGATTGGACGCGGGTGGGACTACACCTACCATCAACGCCTATTCGAGTATGAGCAGGCAGGGCAGAAGATCGATCAGATCATTCGAGTCATCGAGAAGCTCAGATCAACATCATTCTCCAACAGAGCCCAGGCCACAACATGGATGCCTTGGAATGATTATGATGTCGCCGGTCCGCCGTGTCTTCAAAGAATCTGGTTCAAGATCATTGATGATGAGTGGCTCGAGATGCACACAAGCTGGAGAAGCAGGGACGCCTACAATGCCGCATTCATGAACATGTACGCCATAACATTCCTTCAGAAAATGATCGCTGACAAGATCGGTGTCAAAGTGGGTCGGTACGTGGACGACAGTGATAGCTACCACGTCTACGACAGGAACTACAAGGGTCTTGAACACTTTGCATCCGCAGTAGATGCTTCGAGGAAGAGCGGCAGATCAGCTTGGATGCCGAGCAGCTCGTTGAAGATTTTCTCGAAGAATAGATGACACTCGCGTTCCGTGACAGACTCCTCCGCAGGATAGGTCTTTATCCCGTCTCGCACTAGTTGCAGTGCCTCGTGGCTAGAAGTAATTTCGTTTGGAAGCGTGCCGATCACGAAAGAGATTTTGGGAGCTTGGATCGTTGGCGCACGAGCTCCGTATTGCACATGTCAGCACACTTACTCCCAGAGCCTGCGGCATAGCGACCTTCACGCGTGATCTGGCGCTCGCACTCGAACGTGGCAAACCCGTTGCACACAATGTGTTCGTGGGGGTCGAAGAAGACGGGGTCTCGCGCGAATACGACACTAAGCCCGTTTGCATAGTCTGGCAGAATAACGAGCACTCGTACCAAGAAGCAGCACGTCTCTTGAACCGGTCCGACGTGGATGTGGTACATCTTGAACATGAGTATGGAATCTATGGGGGAGACTGGGGAGGGTACGTTCTTCGTTTCGCTAGGGAGCTGGAGAAGCCGCTGGTCGTCACCTTTCATACGATCATGCAAAACCCACCGGAGGGGGCCGTCGAAGTCCTAGGGCAGCTAGCGGCTCTAGCGGATGCAGTCGTTGCGATTGTGCCCCCGGCCAAGGATCTACTGTTCAGGATCTATCATGTGCCGAAGGAAAAGATCAGAGTGATACCGCACGGAAGCCCGGAACCTCGCTCCGGACAGAGCAAGGCGGCGAAGGAGGCTCTCGGCCTTCAGGGAAGGATCCTTGTCACGACGCTGGGCCTAATTAATCCTGGAAAGGGTATCGAGTACGGGATTCAAGCGATTCATCGCGTCGCAACCAAGTACCCTACCCTCCTCTATCTGATAATTGGTGAGACTCACCCGGTCGTGCGAAAACATCACGGAGAGCAGTACAGAGAAATGCTCCAGGACCTCACGCGCAGTCT